>MZGO01000082.1 GCA_002084985.1 Thermotoga sp. 4484_232
GATATTCTCTCCCGAATGCCTTTCGTCGTGTTGATGACGTAGCTTCCCTTGTTCAATTTTCCGGAATAAACTCTGAAGTAAGTCAGTTTCCCTATGTAAGGATCAACCTGTATCTTGAAGACAAGAGCCGAGAATGGTTCATTCTCCATGGGTTTTCTGATCTTTTCCTCCCCTGTCTTTGGATCCCACCCTTTAACAGGTGGCATATCCAAAGGGGAAGGGAGATAATCAACGATAGCATCTAAGAGTGGTTGTATACCTTTATTCCTAGCAGCGGCTCCACAAAGAACTGGTACGAATTTTCCCTCTATCGTTCCCTTCCTTATAGCTTCCTTGATTCTCTCAACAGGTATCTCCTTTTCCTCAAGGTAGAGTTCAAGGATACCCTCATCTATCTCTGAAATCTGAGCAACGATCTCTTCCCATCTTTCCTCGACTTCATCCAGAAGATACTCTGGTATATCCTCATAGACATATTCACTACCATCTTCACTCACCCAATATATCGCTTTCTTCAGGACTATATCCACAACCCCTTTGAAATCTCTTTCATAACCTATGGGAATCTGGAGGGGTAAAGGATTCGCTTCAAGTTTATCCACAAGACTTTTGACGGCCATATCAAAATCTGCCCCTATCTTATCCATCTTGTTCATAAAGGCTATTCGGGGAACTCCATATTTATCAGCCTGTCTCCATACCGTTTCAGATTGAGTTTCAACACCGGCGGTGGCATCGAATATAGCGATGGCTCCATCGAGCACGCGAAGCGACCTTTCAACCTCAGCTGTAAAGTCCACGTGCCCGGGCGTATCAATAATGTTGATTCTGTGATCCTTCCAAAAACATGTGGTAGCAGCTGCTGTTATCGTTATTCCCCTCTCTTTCTCTTGAACCATCCAATCCATCGTGGCCGTTCCCTCATCGACGTTTCCGAGGTAATGCGTTCTTCCAGTGTAATAGAGTATTCTTTCGGTTGTGGTTGTTTTGCCCGCATCTATATGAGCCATTATTCCTATGTTTCTTATCTTATCGAGTGGCACATAACGTGCTTTGATCTCTCTCATAATTCACCTCACCACCTGTAATGTGCGAAAGCCCTGTTAGCCTCTGCCATTCTGTGAACATCTTCCTTCTTCTTTATAGCCGTTCCCGTGTTGTTGTAAGCGTTCATGATCTCTTCTGCAAGTTTCACCCTCATGGGTTTTCCTTTTCTTGCACGTGCGGCAGCGACTATCCATCTGAGAGCCAAAGAGGTTCTTCTTGGCTCCTGAACTTCTATTGGAACCTGATAAGTTGCTCCCCCAACCCTTCTTGGCCTCACTTCAAGAACGGGTTTTACATTCTCAACAGCTTGTTTAAAAACCTCAAGAGGGTCCTTCTTCATTTTATCTTTGATAATATCGAAAGCATCGTACACGATCTTCTGAGCTATAGATTTCTTTCCATCCCACATAACTTTGTTTATGAGCTTTGCCACAAGGACGTCATTGTAAAGAGGATCAGGTGGAACCTGTCTTACCTCTGCCCTTCTACGTCTCACTCATACCCACCTCACTTCTTTGGCCTCTTGGTTCCATATTTACTCCTAGATTGCTTTCTTCCCTCAACGCCTGCTGCGTCCAGTGCTCCTCTTATGATCTTGTATCTAACACCTGGAAGATCCTTGACCCTTCCACCTCTTACAAGAACAACGGAATGCTCTTGAAGGTTATGACCAATACCTGGAATGTAAGCTGTCACTTCTATTCCATTTGAGAGTCTGACCCTCGCGATCTTTCTCAAAGCAGAGTTCGGCTTCTTGGGTGTCATTGTCGAAACCCTTATACACACACCTCTCTTCTGAGGGTGCCCCTGAAGGGCTGGTGCTTTCGATTTCTTTGTTTTTGGTTTTCTTCCATATCTTATCAGCTGGTTTATAGTGGGCATTCAGATCCTCCTCCTTATATTTAGAGCACTAAACCGAAGTTTTATTCTACACCACACTCATAGTACTGTCAACGGAATTAAAGAATATGCGAACTTTACAAATAAGTAAATCTCTATTTCTGGTTCGATGATCGGCGTTTAATGATCGAAGATCATCGATGAATAACTGAGCATTAAACACCGTATATCGAACGTCGAACATCGAAAGGGTATAAGGCAGGGTATGTGATACAGGATGTAATGTTAAATACTCCATCCCCTACATCCTAGCAAAATGTGTATAATACTTTCAGCGACACTCGATAAGGGGGAATGAAAAAGTGGTGTGGAAACCAGAAGATTTTTCCAAATTCACCTATGTAACCTCCGTAAAGATATCTCCATCTGGGGATATGGTCTCTTACACATTGAACAAAGTGAACATCGAAAAGAATAAATACGAAAACAGTGTGGTTCTGGAGAGCTTGGAAAAAAGAGGTGCAAGGTATTTCCTAGAGAACGCTTCTCTTCTTTCATTCTCTCCAGATGGTAAGAAGCTTCTTTTTATGAGAAAAAACGAAGAGAGTAAGGAAGAAGAGCTCCATGTGTTGGATCTGGCGACTATGTCCTCGAAAAAAATATTCACAGGAAAGAACATATTGCAAACTTCCTGGAGAGACTCCAGGATTCTGGCATTACTCACCGTTCGGAGGAGGGAGGATGAAGATTTGTTCTTTGAGAAAGAGATCCCTGTGTGGTTCAATGAAGAAGGTTTTAAAGATTCTCCAAAAAACGTTGTGAAGGTACTCGATGTTGAAAGTACACAGGTTCTGGATGAATTCGAAGATGAATTGATAACCTCGATCATATGGCTAGAAGGTTCGTTGATTTATACGAAAGCTCTGAGAGAAGATCCTTTCAAATACATGGATATCTTCCGTTATGAGGAAGGAAAGAAAGAGAAGATTTTCGAGAAGGTGTCCTTCTACCCAGTGGATAGCGAGGGCAGTTCTCTTCTACTTCTTGGAAAACCTCAGAAGAGATACCATCATGAGCATGACTTCGTTTATCTGTGGAATGGAAAAGATGTGATTCCTCTAACTGAAAAATACGGTTTGAACAACTCTTTTGGTATAAGTACAGAGGTTTGGGTTCCCTCAATATACCCATCTCCCAAATTGAAAGAAGGAGCGGTATATTTCCTGAGCCTTAGCGAGGGGAAGACCATACTTGAGAGGATAAGAGAGGGAAACAAAGAAACCCTTGTAGATGAGGAATTCGTTATAACCTGTTTCGATGCCTCAAAAGATGGTAAAGTCATTTTCACAGCTGTGAGCCCCACATCACCAGTTGAGGTATATCTCTGGAACGATGGAAAGGTTGAAAGACTGACATCATACAACGAGAAAGTAGCAGAAATCATGAAAATTGTTCCTCTCAGGCATTTCAAATACGAAAGTCACGATGGGCTTCCAATAGACGCTTGGTACCTGAGGCCAGAGAGAACGCCAGCACCTCTCATCGTTTTCGTTCATGGGGGTCCTAAAGGAGCTTACGGCTACATAAACTACTTCCTGGGACAACTCCTTACAAGCAACGGTTTCTATGTTCTGTACACTAATCCCAGAGGTAGTAACACTTACTCTGAAGATTTCGCAGATGTCAGGAAAAGAACAGGCCTTGAGGATTTCCAAGATATAATGGAGGGGATCAAGAAGCTTCTCGATATGGAGGATGTGAATGGAGACAAGATCGGTATAACGGGAATAAGTTATGGGGGATTCATGACGAACTGGGCAATCACACAAACTGACATGTTCAAGGCAGCTGTGAGCGAGAACGGTATATCGTACTGGTTCACAAGTTACGCTTTCTCGGATATTGGTTACTGGTTCGATAAGGAGCTCATAGGAGAAAATCCGATGACCGATGAAAATTATAGAAAATTGAGCCCTATATTCTACGCACAGAACGTGAAAACACCCATCCTCCTAATACACAGCCTGGAGGATTACAGATGTCCTCTAGATCAATCTCTAATGTTTTTCACGGTTTTAAGAGACCTTGGGAAAGAAGCTTATATAGCGATATTCAAAAAAGGAGCTCATGGTCACAGTATAAGAGGGCTCCCAAGACACAGGTTGAAAAGGTACAGGATGATTTTAGAATTCTTCAAGAAAAAGCTCATCGAGGAGAAACCCTTCGATATCGATGAAGTTTTGAAGAAGAAGGAGGACAGATCATGAAGTACGGTGTGAGTTACTTTGGAAGATCATGAAGTACGGTGTGAGTTACTTTGGAAGCAGAATTCTGAAACATGTCGAAGAGGATATGAAAGAGTTGAAAGAAATAGGTTTTGATGTGATCGTTCACACCTTTAGCGAAAATGATCACAAATTTTATTTCATGAAAGAGTTGAAAGAAATAGGTTTTGATGTGATCGTTCACACATTTAGCGAAAATGATCACAAATTTTATTTCAGGACCATGAAAGATATCGTGAAATTGACCAGAGACCTGGGTATGGAAGTTTGGATCGACCCATGGGGGGTTGGGATTGAAAATCCGTCTGAATGGCAGATAACGAATAGGGGAAGGGCTGTAGGTTCAGCTTGTTTTAATTCGCCAAAGTTCAGAGAATACATGAAAAGATGGTTGGAGGCGGCCGTTGAAACAGGGGCTGACGCTGTGTTCTGGGATGAGCCACATTTTCACATTCTAAAAGATTTCCCGAAGGAATGGACCTGTAGGTGTGAGAGATGCAAAGAAAAGTTCAAGGAAACCTATGGTCACGATATGCCAGAGGAATTCACAGAAGAGGTATCAAACTTCCGCAATAAAACAATAAAAGATTTTTTCGAAGAAGTTCTTTCATATTCGAAAAAACTCGGTATGAAGAACGTCATATGCTTTCTTCCCTTTGAATCCGAGCTGTTCGGTTTAAAAGATTATGAAAGTATCGCTAAGATCGAATATGTGGACAATATAGGTTCTGATCCATACTGGATGGCTTTCAAACTCGAGATGAATCCGTTTCTCAAGGAGACTACGCAGAAGATTCTGAAGTTATCCAGTAAGTACGGTAAAGAAAATCACATGTGGCTCCAAGCTTTCAAGGTTCCAAGGGGAAGGGAAGAGGATATCGTGAAAGGGGCGAAGATACTGAAAAAAGAAAATGTCGAGACCGTTCTGTTTTGGGGGGTCTTCGCGTGTAAGCACATCTCGAGTATCGCACCGGATGATCCCGAGAAAGCATGGGAGGTTGTTAAGCAAATTGTGAAAGAAGTGAGATAGATGAGGTTTGGAGTGATTCTCTCTGCAGGCTGTTCAGAAAGATTCAAGAGTCCAAAGATCCTCTTCGAAGTTGAGGGGAGACCAATGCTTCAATGGGTAATAGACCTTCTTAAAAGGTTACCTCTCGATGGAAGAATCTTGGTTGTAAATCCACATTGGAAAAGTTTTTCAAAATATTTCAACACACGGGGATTTGAAATACTCATCAATGAAGATTTCAGAGAGGGAATGGCATCCTCCGTGAGAAAAGCCGTTGAGTTTTCAAAAAAAAGGGGAGCGAAACAAGTCGTCATTTTTCTAGGAGACATGCCTTTTTTGAGGGAAGAAACCGTCTACAAAATCTTGTATTTTGAAACGGACAAGCCAATAATAGCACCTCTATACAGAGGTATAAAGGGTTTCCCGACCATTGTAAAATCCGAGGTTTTCGATGAAGTTCTGAAGTTAAAGGGAGATATAGGTATAAGGAAGTTGATACGAGAAAGGCCAGATCTTGTTCAATTCGTGAAGGTGAACGATCCATCGGTTATAAAAGATATAGACGAGCCTGTGGATATGAAACAAGGCCCCTTGAAAAGGGCCTCACCTGGAGGCGGCGGTGGGATTCGAACCCACGAATAGGGATTTTGCAGACCCCCGCCTTAGACCACTTGGCTACGCCGCCTCTCCATAGAAATGATACCATAGTTCTGAGAGAGGTTTCAACATCGCTGGAGGAAAAAATCATGTACGATTATGAAAAATGTTCTGATGATGTGAAGAAACTGATAAACGATGTCGTGAAATCTTTCAGAAAGACTTTGAAAGATAACTTGGTAGGAGTTTATCTTCATGGATCCCTCGCCATGGGTTGTTTCAACCCGAATTACAGTGATATAGATATGTTGATCGTTGTTGAGAGAGAAATGAGTGTGGAAGATAAGCGATTGTTCATAGGAGATTTCCTCGATACAATAAAATCGAAGAAGATTCCGAAGAAAGGAATAGAATTCAGTGTGATTCAGATTAAATATCTAAGAAATTTCGAGTATCCAACTCCCTTCGAACTCCATTACTCAAAAATGTGGAAGGAGGCTTACGAGCAGAACAGGGTGGATTTCTCAAAGCAGAATAGAGATCCTGACCTTGCAGCTCATATAGTAGTGACCTTGAACAGGGGGATGTGTCTTTACGGAGAATCTATAGACAAGGTTTTCAAGCCGATCCCTGAGAAATTCTATGTAGAATCCATTCTGCACGATGCGAAGGATATAGAGAGAAATCCTATGGAAGACCCGGTGTACAGCGTGCTGAACTTTTGCAGGATCCTCTATTATTTGAAGGAAAAGGTGGTCTCATCGAAGAAGGAAGCGGGAGAGTGGGCAATTGAGATTTTACCTGAAGATTTGAAGAGATTGGTCAACAAGGCTTTGAGGATTTATATGGGGGATGTAAAAGAAATAAAATGGGATGAAAGAAGGGTAAAGAATTTCGTTGAATTCGCTTTCTTAGAGGTCAAGAGGCTTCTTTCAAGTTTTAAGAATTCGTCTTCTTAG
>MZGO01000083.1 GCA_002084985.1 Thermotoga sp. 4484_232
CTAATATTTTTCATGGCATATCTACCTGCAATGCAGTCTTTTTGTTTTAGTTTGAAGTATTACAATGTCAAATTACCATGGAAAACACGTTTTACCGGCTTGAACAATTATATGGAGATTTTAAAAGATCCTGGTTTTTGGCAAGCTTTCTGGAGATCATGTTACTTCGTTGTAATCTCTGTGAGCTTGATACTAAGTATCGCTATGGGATTTGCTTTAACTCTCAATCAGAATTTTAAAGGTCGCTCTGTCGTCAGGACGCTGATTATGCTACCTTGGGCTATTCCACCTGTGGTCAATGGTTTCATATGGAAATGGTTTTTGAACGGCGACTACGGTTTTTTAAATGGATTGCTCTATCAATTGGGGATAATTTCTAAGTACCGTCCATGGTTAGCGGATCCATTCTCTGCTTTGAATTGGGCCATTGTGACTTTTGTGTGGAGATTCACACCGTTTGTGACCATCTTATTACTCGGCGCACTTCAGTCGATCCCTCCGGAGATATACGATGCTTCAAAAGTAGATGGAGCAGATGCCAAATCACGATTTTTCTACATCACTTTACCTCTTATCCGTCCCACCCTGGTTATTGCCATGATAGTCATAATGATTTACTCATTCACTGTTTTCGATGAAATCTACACTTTAACAGGACTCGATCCTGCCACCAAGACACTCATGATGTACGATTATGAATTGACATTTGAGAAGGGACATTTTGGCTTAGGATCAGCACTCGCATATTTGATAGGGATTTTTATGTTCGTAATGGCTTATTTCTATATAAAAGCTATCTACAGAGAGGTGGAACGTTGAAATACGTTAGGCATTTTATTTTGTATTTCTTTGTGGCGTTGATACTTATATGGTCTTTACTCCCTCTATACTGGATTGTTCTATCCAGTTTCAGCCATCCTGTGGATCTTTATTCGGTCCCACCACACTGGATACCAACCCGTGTAACCCTGGAGAATTTCAAGAGCATACTCATAACGGGTAAGGGATTTAGAGGAGGTGGAGGAATAACCGCCACGGATCTCATAAGAAAAGGGCTATATAACAGTTCGATAGTGGCTGGAACCACGACATTGATAATGGCGTTCATAGCGCCGTTGACAGGATATGTCTTTGCAAGGTTGAACTTTCCCGGAAAGGGAATTCTTTTCTTCTACATCATAGGAATGATAGCAGTTCCAAGCTGGCCTGTTCTGATAGGTTTGTTTTCCGAGTTCAGTAAGTATAAATTGCTGGATACACTCAGAGGTTTGATCATTTTGAGTGTTGCCTACAGAATGCCATTCGATACATGGTTTATGAAAGCCTACATAAGTACTATACCTCGTGAATTAGAAGATGCAGCCCGTATAGACGGGTGCTCAAGACTGGGAGTGATATACAGGATAGTTATTCCAACGTCTTTACCGGGTTTGGTAGCCGTTTTGATAACCTCCTTTCTGTTTTCCTGGAATATGTTCTTGGCTCCCCTCATTCTCACCTATACTTTGAAAGCCAAGCCAATCACAGTCACAATATCAGAATTCGTCGGGCAATATTATGCGGAATGGCATCTAATGTCTGCAGGGGCTCTCATTGCAATAATTCCGCCGATATTGATCGTTCTGATCTTTCAAAGGTATATTATAAAAGGGCTGATGGTGGGAGCATTCAGATGAAAGAATGAAACCTGAAAAACTGATATGAAGGTGGTGTTTTTACACTGATTATGGACCTTATAAATGAACTTTTGAGAATACGAAAAAAGAAGGTAAGACGCATCATTGGGTGCATGTCTGGTACCTCTTTTGATGGAATAGATGTTGCGATAGTGGATATCGATGGGGTATATACGAATACAAAGTACCAATTGTTATATGCCGATACTTTTGAATACCCCCAAACTCTAAAAGAACTCCTTACAAGATTTACTAACCATCCCGGGATGGAAGATCTTGCTCTCCTTGATTGGTGGATAGGTAAGCTGCATGTTGAAGCAATTTGCGAAGCACTGGAAAAATCCGGTATCAGTAAAGAAAGTGTGGATCTCATATCAATGCATGGACAGACCGTCTGGCACGATCCAAAAAAGATGTCACTTCAAATAGGAAATGCAGATATGGTTTCTTCTGAGATCGGGAAACTTGTGGTATGCGACTTTCGAAGTGGAGATATAGCCACGGGTGGTGAGGGAGCACCCCTCACACCATATGTGGATTATATAGTCTTTGGAAAAGGTAAGAAAACGATCTTATTGAATAACATAGGTGGGATCAGCAATGTTACGGTGGTAACAGATGACCTTCATGATCTCATAGCGTTCGACACAGGGCCTGGAAACGTCTTAATAAATCTGGCTGTCAAAAGATACTTCAATTTGGAGTACGATCCGGATGGGGAAATCGCATCAAAAGGTGTTGTAAAAGAAGAAGTTGTTCATAGGGTTCTCAAATCTGATGAATATATTCATATTTCACCTCCTAAAAGTACCGGTAGGGAGTATTACAATTCATCATTTTTAGATAGATTTCAAGTATCAGATCCCTATGATCTAGTGGCAACCGTCACTTATTACACAGCTTATACCATGTATTATGCCTATAAAAGGTTCATATTTCCAAAGTACGATGTCAAATACATATACCTGTCCGGTGGTGGGGCAAGAAACAGAACATTGGTTAGATATCTGAGAAATCTTATGCCGAAAAAGAGAATCGTCAGGTTTTCAGACACATTTTCAAAGTATAAGGAAGCCATATGGTTCGCTATCCTTGGAAACGAATTCATAAATTCTTATCCATCTGACCTTAGATCTATCACTGGGGCACGAAAAAGGAAGATTCTTGGAAGATTAGCTGTTCCCTAATTCTCTAATTTTCTTCTATGAAACGATCACATGATGCCACAAGATTAATAAAACTCCACTTTTGTTGTCCAAATTTTATGATATACTTCTACTCGATGCATATAGCTTTAAGGAGGCGAAGAGAATGTTTGAAATAAGGTCTTATCTACCAACGGATATTTATTTTGGTGTAGACGTTCTTGAGAAGATACCTGAGAAAGTGAAAAAACTTGGAAAGAGAGCTCTCATCGTCACGGGAAGAAGTAGCGCCAAAAGGACAGGCCTTCTTCAGAGAGTTCAGGGTCTTCTCAAAAAAGCTGGGATAGAGAGTGCCGTTTTCGATAAAGCCATTCCAAATCCTGTTATGGATATCGTGGATGAGGGAGCAGAATTTGTAAAGAGCGAAAAAATAGATTTCGTTGTTGGATTGGGTGGAGGAAGTGCCGTTGATACTGCGAAAGCGATAGCTATGATGGCGGCTAATGAGGGGAAGTTCTGGGATTACGTATCTGTTGGTGGAGGAAAAACACCTGAAAAGGCCCTTCCAATAGTTGCGATCCCCACAACCCATGGAACGGGAACTGAAGCGGATCCCTTTGC
Organism: Thermotoga sp. 4484_232; assembly: GCA_002084985.1. The sequence continues at coordinate 3,443 of MZGO01000083.1, forward strand.
CGTCATAACCAATCCTGATACGAAGGAAAAGGTGGGGATAGGTTACGATGTTACCTTTCCAACCATTTCCTTTGTTGACCCCAAAACCATGATCACACTTCCCAAAGATCAAACTGCTTATACCTCTATGGATGCTTTTTATCACTCTATAGAAGCCTTTCTCAACATAGATGCCAATCCTTACTCGGATGTCCTCGCTCTCGATTCGATGAAGAGAATCGTTTCTAACCTCACGGTGGCTTACGAAAATGGAGAAGATCTGGAAGCAAGGACGAACCTTGCATGGGCCAGTACCGAAGCTGGTATAACAGAGACACTAACAGGAGTCATAGCCAATCACGCTCTTGAACATGGTCTCAGTGGATTTCATCCAGAGATAGCCCATGGTTTGGGGCTCTGTGTGACAGGGCCTTATCTTTTCGAGTACATATTTGACCATATCTACGAAAGACTCGCCATAGTTGGAAGAGAAGTCTTTGGAGTTGTTGAAACGGATGATAAAAGAGCAGGAAGACTCGCCATAATTAAATTAAGAGAATTTCAGGAGCTTTTCGGATTGAACAAGAAGTTGAGGGAGTTGGGAGTCAAAGAAGAGGAACTTGAGGACATGGCGAAGACCGCTTATAGGGTACTGAACAAAGTCGTTGTGAAAACACCGGGAAACGTGAACGAGAAGGATCTGTTTGAAATATTCAAAATGTCCTATTGATATTTAAACGTGAACGAGAAGGATCTGTTTGAAATATTCAAAATGTCCTATTGATATTTGGAGGTGAGTTGGTGAAATACGACGTCGTGATAATAGGAGGAGTCGCCGCTGGAACGAGTGCAGGAGCGAGTGCAAAAAGGGTGGATTCTTCTTTGGGCATCAGGAGCGAGTGCAAAAAGGGTGGATTCTTCTTTGGGCATTCTTCTGATACAGAAGGAAAAGTTCATATCTTACGGGGGATGCGGTCTTCCTTATTACGTTCAAGGAATCGTGAAGGACATAGATGATCTCATCGAATTCACTCCTCAGGAGTTCAGAGAGAAGAAAGGGGTTGAGGTTTTACCAGAGCATGAGGTTTTCGAAGTCGATTTTGAAAGGAAAATTGTTAAAGCAAGAAGCGTGAAGGATGGGGATGTAAAGGAATTTGAATACGAGAAATTGGTGGTGACTACCGGGGCATCCCCCATCGTGCTGAATCTTGAGGGAATCGAAGATGAGAGGATCTTCACCATTAGAACTCCTGAAGATGCCATGAGAATAAGAGGATTCATAGAAGGGAAGAGGCCGGAAAGTGTGGCTATAGTTGGTGGAGGATATATTGGTGTTGAAATGAGTGAAGCTTTCAGAACACATGGTTTGAAGGTCTTTCTGATCGAGATGATGGATCATCTGCTTGGAAATGCCGAGCCGGAGATCAACGAGGTGGTTGTGAACACCCTTGAGCGAAATGGCGTGAAGGTTCTTTTGAAGACACAAGTTAGGAAATTCGTACCGGATGAGAAGATAAAGGTTGTGACGAATTCTGGAGACATGGAAGTCGATATGGTTCTGATATCTGTGGGTGTTAAACCCAACACTGAGATCTTCGATAACGTGAAGAAAGGTGTCAAGGGAGCTATAGAAGTTGATGAAACAGGTAAAACTAGCATAGAAGATGTTTTCTCTGCCGGCGATTGTGCAACGGTTGATCACTTCATAACCAAGGAGAAAGTTTACATCCCCATGGGAACGACCGCTAACAAGCAAGGAAGAATCGTTGGAAGGAACGTGGCAGGTAGAAAGGAAAGATTCATAGGGGTTCTTGGATCTTCCATAACTAAGATATTCGATGTTGAGTTCGGAAGGACAGGCCTTATGGAAGAGGAAGCGAAAAGATTTGGATACAACTCCGGATCTGTTTATATAAAATCTCTATCGAAAGCCAAGTACTATCCAGGTTCGGGACCGATCCATATAAAACTTTCCTTCGATAAAAAGACTGGTAAGATTTTGGGAGCTCAAATGGTAGGAAGCGATGTTCACAAACGAATAGATGTCGTGACAAGTGCTATATATGGAGGTCTAACGGTGGAGGAATTAGGGTACATGGACCTTGCGTACGCTCCTCCGTTTTCTCCTGTTTGGGATCCCGTTCTCATCTCTGGAAACGTTGCGAGAAGGTATTTGAAGCTTGATAATCGTTGATCGATATTCGACGATCGATAACCGAGCAACGAAAATCGAACAACGCTCATCGATCATTCACGAGCACTCAGCAGCTTCTTGGATATATGGTTATGACGCTTTATGAGGTAGTCAAGGTCATTATCCAGGATCCTTCCCTCTTTAATCCTTATCTTTCCATTTATTATCACAAGATCTGCTTTTTTTGCATCACACATGACGATAGATGAGAGAGGGTCATCCAGGCAACCTGCAAATTCCAACCTATCCAGTGAAAACCCTATGATATCCGCCGCTTTTCCAACCTCTATGCTTCCTATGTAATCATCCATCCTCAGAACCTTGGCTCCTCCCATTGTAGCCATCTCAAGCACTTCTCGAGGGGTTAATGCAGAAGGGCCGTATTTCACCCTTTGAAGAAGCATGGCCGTTCTTATCTCTTGGAGCATGTTCCCTGTATCGTTACTGGCACTCCCATCGACAGCAAGACCTATCCTGAGTTTTTCCTTCATCTTGTAAACGGGAGCTATCCCTGATCCAAGCCTCATATTCGATACGGGACAATGTGCCATCCCCACATCATTTTTTGATAGTTTCTCTATGTCTTCATCTGTTAGCCACACAAGGTGAGCGAACCAAACTCTGGGATTCAACCATCCAAGCTCTTCCATGTAATCAACAGGTCTTTTTCCGAACCTTTCAAGACAGTATTTTTCCTCATCCTTGGTTTCTGCAAGATGAGTGTGGAGGAGCACATCGTACTTTTCGGCTATTTCGAGAGTTTTCACCATCAATTCCGGAGAAACGGAAAAGGGTGAACATGGGGCAAGGGCTATCCTGAGCATGGAGAATTTTCTCGAGTCATGATACTTCTCTATGACTCTTACACTTTCTTCGATGATCTCTTCTTCACTCTGAACAACCTTATCCGGAGGAAGTCCTCCATCTTTCCTGCTCAGAGACATACTACCTCTTGTTGGATGGAATCTCACCCCTGTTTTCAAGGCAGATTCCACCTCTGCATCGAACAGCTCGTTCTTTCCATATGGATACAGATAGAGCATATCGGTCGTTGTAGTGACTCCAGACTGCATCATCTCATAGATAGCTATGGCGGTGCTCACATAGATCGCTTCTTCATCCACGTTCTTCCACTTTTCATAGAGAAAGACCAGCCAATCGAAGAGTTTTGCATTCTGAACCTCCTTCACGTTTCTAAAGAGTGATTGATACATATGATGGTGCGTGTTCACAAAGCCCGGGAGGATCAAGTATCCTGTACAATCCAGAATCTCATCAGCTTCATGGTCAGGATTTCCTGATCCGACTTCCTTTATGACACCGTCTTCAATCACTATATAAGCTCCTTCGATTTCCCTTTTCTCTTCATCGAAGGTCGCTAAATAATCTATGTTCTTCAAAAGGAGCGTCACAATTCGACCTCCCAAAGCTCCTTCAATTCGTCGAGATGTTTCCTTCTGTACTCTTTCAGAAGCTCATCCATCTCCTTAACCTTTTCCTGCTGTTTTCTCCAATAAGATTGATCCTTCTGCTCGTTCAATTCTTCAACGGTTTTACCTTGTTGTTCAACCCATGTGTAATATTTGAGATTGTGCCATCTCAATCTGCTCCACCTGTCTCCTTCGAATATCCACGTTGGTTCCTGGTGGAGAAGTATTCTTTCCGTTCTGGACTTTGCTTCCGCCCTGTCGAGTTTTCCATACCTTTTTTCAAGATCCTTCATGACCGATCTGTACCTATCTATGTTATCCGTTGCAACTATGAATATGTTATCGTCCTCCCTGAGATCATAAAATTTAGCTATCTTTATAGCTCCTATGAGATTGGCAACACCAGATATACCGAATTTATCTGAAATGTACTCTACATCCTCAGGTTTTACAAACTCTTTCAGGAATTTCTTCCCCACTTCGTCTGTCAGAACATGAAGCATCTTCTTACAATCCATATCGTCGACGAGAACGACACCGTCCATATTCATGACGTTGTGTATCCAAGTCACGTGTTTGTCTCCTATTCCCTGGATATCGTGAGAGCCATAGCCGTTCAAGGAAAGAGT
>MZGO01000084.1:0-4174 GCA_002084985.1 Thermotoga sp. 4484_232
AGTTTTACGAGTTCAGGATGGAGTCCCATGACTCCCACTCTGAAGGTGGCTTCCTGTCCCGCTTCTTTTATGATCTTCTCAATCTCTTCTTTGGATTTTTCATATAGCTCTTCAATCCTGGCCGGATGTATTCTTCCATCGGCTATCAGCTTTTCGAGGGTTAACTTTGCTATCTCCCTCCTTATAGGGTTAAAACACGAGAGAACCACCACTTCCGGTGTATCGTCTATGATGAGATCGACTCCTGTTATCTTCTCAAACGTTCTGATGTTTCTTCCTTCCCTTCCTATTATCCTTCCTTTCATGTCATCTGATGGCAAAGATACCGTTGAAACCGTGATATCACTCACGTAATCCGCCGCGTACCTCTGAACAGCTATCGATATTATTCTTTTAGCTTCCCTATCTGCCTCCTCCTCGTATCTATCCTTGATTTCCTTGAAGAGCCTTGCTATATCGTGTTCGTACCTTTCTCGTGCCTCTTGGAGTACTATCTCTCTTGCTTCTTCAACCGTCATACCGGCGAGTTTGGTGAGTTCTTTCTGAACTTTCTCTTCCTTTTCAGCGAGCTCTTTCTCCTTCTTCTCCAGCCTTTCTTTCAATTCATCCATGTGACTCTCTTTCTTGTCCAGCACCTCTTCTCTCTTCGTTAACATCTCTTCTCTTTTCATCAGTCGATCTTCAAGGATCCTGAGCTCTTCTTCCCTCTTTTTCTTCTCTTTCTCGAATTCCTCCCTCATCTTGTGAACTTCTTCTCTTCCTTCCACTATCGCCTTTTTTCTTAATTCTTGAGCCTCTCTCTCCGCTTTTTCCACAATGGATCTGGCATCCTTCTCAGCTTTTGAAAGATCCCTTTTTATCTTAAAATTGGCGATTGCAAACCCAAACAGGAAGGCAATAACGCCCACGATCCCTACGGCAACATACAGCATGCTCACTCACCTCCGTAATCTATCTCATTGAGTATTCCTGGGTCGAAACCCCTTCTGAAAAGATATTCTCTGGGATTTTCCGAAGCTTTCTTCAGTAGTTTCTTTATTACATCTTCAAGATCCACTTCTTCCAGAACCTTTTTCAAACTCTTTTCAATGATTTCCTCGTTTACGCCCAAGGCTTTCAGCTTCGATTTTATGATCCTAGGTCCATGATTCCTAAGGGTTAATTCATCGTATGCAAAAAGGTAAGAGAATTTTTCATCATCCACGAATCCTTTCTCTTTCAACTTTTCCATGACCCTTTGAACGCATTCCTCCGAAAATCCTCTTTCCAGCAATCTTTTCTTCATCTCTGCTTCAGAACGCATCCTGTATTTGAAAAGCTTTGATGCATATTTAAAAGCATCGCTCTCAGAATCTGGATCAATCTTCTTTCGGTATCGGTAAACCATGCTCTTCCCTTATTCTCCTCTCGATCTCTTGGAGTATCTCTGGATTTTCCCTTAAAAATCTGCTGGCATTGATCTTTCCCTGACCAAGCGTGTGTTCTTTACCATCTAAAGTCGTGTAATAGTACCAGCTTCCTTTTTTGTTTATAAATCCATCTTGAACCCCTAGATCCAAAACCTCGTTCTCTCTCGCGATCCCTTTGCCATATATTATGTCAAATTTGGCGATTTTGAAAGGAGGTGCGACCTTGTTTTTCACGACCTTAGCGTGTACCTCGTTTCCTATAACGTCTTTACCCTCTTTTATGGATTCTCCCCTTCTGACCTCTATTCTCATGGTTGAATAGAATTTCAGAGCAAGTCCTCCCGTTGTGGTTTCAGGACTTCCAAAGAACACTCCAATTTTCATCCTTATTTGATTGGTGAATATCACAATCGCTTTGGATTTGCTGACACTTCCTGCAAGTTTTCGCAGAGCTTGGGACATGAGTCTTGCTTGAAGGCCAACTTGCATCTCTCCCATCGCACCTTCTATTTCAGCTCTTGGGACCAATGCCGCCACAGAATCTATCACTATGAGGTCAACAACGTTACTCCTGACGAGCTCATCAACGATTTCGAGTGCCTGTTCCCCATAATCTGGTTGCGATATCAGAAGGGATTTCAAATCAACTCCGAGTGCCTGAGCATAGTTTGGATCCAGAGCATGTTCTGCATCGACAAACGCCGCCACCCCACCAGCTTTCTGAGCCTCAGCTATAGCATGAAGAGCGAGTGTTGTCTTTCCACTAGCTTCCGGCCCATATATTTCCACTATCCTCCCTCGAGGATAACCACCAACGCCCGTTGCTATGTCGAGTGATAGAGAACCTGTGGATATGGCCTCTACCGGCTGAACCTGTACTTCCTCACCCAAAAGCATTATGGAACCCTTCCCAAAAGAAGATTCTATTCTCTCAATGGCTTTCTGAAGAACCTTGAATTTCTCTTCACTCATTCTTTGTCAAACCTCCTTCGAAATGACATTTATAGACCCATTTGTAGATGGGTAAACGACTATATTGTCCACAGCGACGACAGTAGGTGTGTATACGATATCCTCTATCAATTTTTCCCACTTTTGAGGGTGATGTTTTACCCTTCCGATCGTGATATGAGGTATGAAACTGTTGGAAGACTCGAACTCGAAACCATGCTGGGAGAGTTCAGATCTCATCTCATCGTACAGTCTCATTAAGCTCTCCGATGGCTCAACCCCAAGCCATATTACTCTTGGAGATCTTCCCTTCCTGAAAAAATGTACACCCTTCACGGTGAAAGAGAAGGAGGGGAATCCCCTTAATCTTTTACAAACGTGTTCTGATATTTCGTCGACTTTCCTTGGATGGACCTCTCCAAGAAAAAAGAGAGTTAGATGCACATTCTCAGATGTAACCCAATTGGCTCTAAACCCTCTTCTCATCAGTTTCTCAATCACTTCTTCAGATATCCTCTTTACTTCATCGTTTACATCTATAGCTATAAACGTTCTCATACCTCATCCCTCCAAGGCGTTTCTATTCTGGTAAGTATAAATGAAACCTGATACCACTGTTGCCAGAAACGTTAGAAACACGAGGATGATCACTGGTATCCTCATATCCAAATCAAAGGTTCTTTCGACCATGATAGCTAAAATCAGAACGAATTGTAAAACTGTCTTCACCTTTCCCCATATATTGGCAGGAACTATTATTCCCTTCTTCGCGCTCAATATTCTTAGTCCATTCACCCAACTGTCTCTCATAATCACAGTCACTATAAGCCATAAGGGGATCTCACTCATCAAAGCTAAGAAAACTGAAGTCACCAATATCTTGTCGGCCACTTGATCCATGACCTTACCAGTTTCTGATACCTTGTTCAACCTTCTCGCTAGGTACCCATCCAGGTAGTCTGTAAAAGCTGCTATTAAAAAAATAACCAGGGCGATGGAGTAACATTCATTCTTAAGAAGGAAGACTATCGGTACTGTCAGAACGATCCTGGAGTAAGTCACTAGGTTTGGCATAGTATGACTCCTTTCATATCGTACTCATCATGTTCTTCAACACGCACCTTCACGAGATCTCCAATTTTTCCTTTTCCCTTCAGATATATTACCCCATCTATCTCAGGCGCATCCATCCACGTCCTGCCGATCATGAAACCATTTTCCCTATCCTCCAGAACAGCTACGAATTCTTTCTCTAAAAATCTATTGAGTTTTTCAAAGGATATATCCGCTTGTTTTAATAACAATCTCTCCTTCCTTTCCTCTGCCACTTCTTTATCGACTTTATCGCTGAATTCATGCGCTACGGTACCTTCCTCATCTGAATACACAAAAACTCCTAATTTATCGAATCCAACATCCACCACAAATTCCATCAATTTCTCAAAATCTTCGTCCCTCTCTCCTGGAAAACCAACTATCACACTTGTTCTCAAAACAGCATCTGGACATGCTCTTCTTATCCTTTCAAAAAGTTCCATCAATTCCTCAGATTTTTTCATTCTTCCCATTCTTCTAAGAATCTCATCACTGGCGTGTTGTATAGGTACGTCAAAATACTTCACAACTTTTTCCAGAGAACACATAGTCTCTATTATATCCTGTGTCAAGAAATCTGGATGAAGGTACATAACTCTGATCCAGAATTTTCCTTCTAGAGAATTCAGGCCCCTCAAAAGTTCAGGTAAAGCCTGGTTTCCATATATATCGATGCCATATCCCGTGGTATCCTGAGCGACCAGTATTATCTCCTTTTT
>MZGO01000084.1:4198-11256 GCA_002084985.1 Thermotoga sp. 4484_232
CTACTTCTGAATTTTCCCTTGAATTTCGGTATGGAGCAGAAAGTACAACCTCTGTCGCAGCCATCGGATATCTTGATGTAGGAGTAAGGCCTGTTGTCGAGAGAACACCTATGAGAGAAACTGTAAACAACTTCTGGCGTTGTTGGAACGAAGAATTCTTCTCCTCTTTCTAAGGCCTCAACTAACCTCTCAGGTGCTACCACTCCGAACCATCCATCTACTTCCGGTATTTCTTCTCTCAATATTCTTCCATACCTTTGAACCAAACATCCCTTCACTATCAGTTTGAGATCTTGCTTTGTAGATAGCTTGTAATCCACGAATTCAAAAATTTCAGATATGGACTCTCGCTTCGCATCTTCTATGAAAGCGCATGTATCCAATATCACAACGTCAGCATCTTCAACATTCTTGACTATCTCATGACCCCTTTTCTTTAAAATGCCAGCCAGGATTTCACAATCTGCTTCATTTTTAGGACACCCAAGAACCTTTATACCGATTCTCATCCTTTAAGGAATCTCCTCCTTTTTCTCAGATAAATCTCCCTTATCTTCTCGAGATGTTCTTTATACTCTTTCTCTTGATAGTTTGGATATGTGAAATCCAGATGATGGAAACTCCCCCTCATGTAAACGAGCGTTACTTCAGCGTATATTCCCTTACCTATGTATATTCTGTTACCCCAGTGTTTTGTGGAAGCCAGCACGAATTGCGTGTGATGAATGTATCCAGGATCTATATTAATTTTTCGTTTTCCCTCGATTGAAAACTTCTTCTCTAAGTCCATGGTTGCAAGCTTTACATCCGCTAGTTGGGAGGGGTGTATGAGCCTTTCGAAACTCACCAGTTTTCCCATCAAACCTTGCCCCATTTCTTCTCTGTAATATAGAGTGTATTTTTCAAAATCCAAATTGGGAGATACGTAATCTAAAGGCCCGAATTCTCCCACAAGAATGGGTTTTAGCTCTCCAAACCAGTAATCTATGTGGGAAGCGAATATGAACATCACCAAATTCACCATATCTGGTATCTTTATCTCTCCCACGAAATCTTCACCTCGAAATCCTTCAACCTCACCTTCCACAATTTTCCCTTGGTTCTTACAAACACTTCCCCCTTGTTGCCTTCTATCCTATATGTTCCCTCACTCAAAGCCATCCTCTCTCCCGGTTTCAAATCAGTGCCATTAACCTTTATCACATCACCCGAGAGATTCTCGATGATACCAAGGGGCTCCCTGATGAGAGATGAAAACTCTTTCAATCCCACGTAGAGAAGTATCAGATTGACAAGGAGTACGGCTATCACGAAAATAAGGGAGAGATCCGCTTTCTTCTTCCTCTCTTCTTTCTCCTCTTCAATCATCCCGGTTTCAACATTCGTTACCTCGAAACCTTTTTCGTACATCTCGATCAATTCGGTGGAATCTATACCCAATACATCAGCATACCTTCTGAGGTATCCTTTAACGTACACTGGAACATCGAGGTTTTTGAAATCCCCCCGCTCCATTCTCTCCAACTTCTTGTAATCCACATTTATCGCGAGGGAGAGTTCTCTAAGACTCATTCCCTTCTCCTCCCTCAACTTTTTCAACGTTTCCCCTAGGGTTTTCCACGGACCATCCAACCCTTTCACTTCCCTCATTTTGTATCCACAGGAGGATTATAACATCAAAAGAGAGAACTCTTCAGCCTCTGGGTGTACAAATGAGCCATTCTGGTAGGCTCAGGAATTCTCTTTCCAGGTATTAGGACTTTTTTAACGAGCTCAAAACTACTTTCGACATCCACGAGATGGCCCGGGGATATGAAAATCGGTGAAACATTCGCTCTCGACCTAAAGACGATTCCTATCGTTCTACCACCATCATCTAGAAGATAGGAGAAGGATCCCTGTTCGGGAGGAAGTTTTTCGTATTTTCCATAAAGTCTTGATTTAGCAACGCCGACAGTTGGTATTTCCAGGAACAACCCCATATGAGAGGCTATACCCAAGCCTCTGGGATGGGCTATCCCCTGACCATCAAAGAAAACGACATCTGGTTTTGTTTTAACCTTCTCCCATGCTTTCAAGAACAGCGGGCCCTCCCTGAAAGCTAGAAGACCCGGTATATAGGGGAAATTTATGCTTCCTTTTTCATGAACCAATTCTTTTATTCTGAGAGAAGGAAATTCCAGGACAACTACTACAGCAAGACCTACGTTTTCACCTGGAAAGGAGAGATCCGCACCGGCAACGTATTTCAATTCTCCGTTGAATGGTTTTAACACAACCTCCTTTTTTAATCTCCTCTGAAGCTCCATCGCCTCTTCCGGCTGAAGATCCCATCTGTGAAGATTCTTGTATTTCACTCACCCACCTCCAAGGGTTCCAAGGATAATCAAAGCATCTATAGGCCTTTCAACGTATATTCTCTTTTCGAAGAGTTTTTCCATGATTTCATAATACTCATCTATATCCTCCATCCAGGAAACCATGTGAACTTTGAACGTTTCCTCAGGATAAACCTTTTTGAGAAATCCAAGAATGGCTTCCTTGTCTACCATACTTCTTGATAGCACGAAAACGTGGGATCCCTTCATATTTATCTTGGTGTCCTCCCAAATGACCTTTTCAGGTTCCCATCCCATAACCTTCCTCCAACGAGATCTCACCCTTGCTTCGAAAACCCTGTTTTTTAGTGTGGAATTGTTCAGTATCACTATTCTGTAACTCTTTCTGATTCCTGATACAGGCAGTTCCTTGAGAGAATCTCTGTATCTTCCCAGTCTTTTCTTATCCACGATCACTTCTCCTCTGTCGTTTATAGTGTATGGAAAACCGATGAAACTCATTTGACCGTTTTTCGATACTTTTGAGAACAAATATATTACTTCTGAAAGATCTAGATCTGTCTTCATCAATTTCTTCAGCTTCGAATACAATCTTCCCAATCTGAAGATATCCATATTTTTCGCTTTCTCAAACATTTTCTTTAAAACATCCTTCTGCCTTTCCAACCTGCCAATATCTCCTAGCGCATTTTTTCTGTATCTTATATACGCCAAAAGTTCGTCTCCCTTCATTCGATAGACGACACCTGGTTTGAAATCTATGGTTAGATTCTGAACGTAATCGTGATAGTACATGGGCTCATTCACCATGATTTCTATGGGGCCAAGCTCGTCACCAAGAATTTTGAAAACGTCGTAGTTCACCAAAGCGAACCGATTGATTTTCAACCCCGTTAAATCCTCCACCACATTCTCAAGTGCTTCGATCCCCTTTCTTTCGTACACGGAGTTTATCTTGGAACCATCTACCATAAGGTCTCTTGGTATACTCGATAGTACGACCTTTCCTTCCACATGATCTATTATGGCCAGCAAAATCGCATCGGTTCTGACAGTTCCTTCTATGACCTCATCCAGACCCAGTAGCAGGATGTTGAATGGATTCTCCTTAACGGGTTTGTATATCAGAGAGACTATGAAGTTCAAAAATGGAAATGGTATGCATATGAGTATGATCAGTCCTAAGGCTATGGATGTTATCACGATCAACGTAAGGGGATCTTTAAATCCCGTTCGTCCACCAATATCGATATTTCCCTTATTCTTCCCTCTACCTCCAATATTTTGAACACCCACTCTCTCACCGGAGGTTTGTATCCTCCTCTAGACGATTCTACTTCGATCTTATCTCTTGTGATCAACACCCTCCTTAAAGAAAAATCTCCTTCTTCAAAAGAAAAACTCTCTCCATCATCTTCATAAAGCTCTATTTCAACCCTTTCATTCAAGAAAACATCGAAATAAAGCCTCTTCAAATCTTTCTCGAAAATGAAATTCTGAGGATCCATTTTCACAACCGCAGTGTCCTCTCTCTGAAAGAGCGGTATAACCTCGAGAGGTGCGTCAACAACCCTCCAACCAGGTTTCATTATCTCTCCCGTCGGGATATACAACCATCTGACCTTGGGAAGGTATACCACTCTCTTTTCCTGTCATCTTCTATGGTGTGTGTAACTGGATCGTCCTGGAATTCAAAGAAAAGAGGTCTGACGAGGGGCACATTTTTCATGATACCGAGCATATAGGATGAATAGATATATGGAATCAAGGAATATCTCAAGTTTATGGTTTCCTTTATCACATTCTCATAGTACTCCCCAAAAACCCAGGGTTCCTGCCTTTTCGTTCCGATAGCCGAGTGGTTTCTGAAAAATGGTGTGAAAGCTCCCAGCTGGTAGAATCGAACAAGAAGTTCCGGTGTTACATCCCCTCCAAACCCACCAACATCGAAGCCGCAGAAGAAAATACCACAGATCGAAAGACTCTGAATGTTTATCATCTCCTGGAGTATGTGCTCCCACCAGGAATGATTATCACCAGTCCAAACACCTCCGTATTTTTGAATCCCAGGATAGGCTGATCTAGATAGGATGAGGAATCTTCTGTTCGGAAATCTTTTTTTCAAACCTTCCCAACACGCTTTCGTCATAAGCATACCGTACGCATTCCTGACTTTCCAATGTGGTAAATCATCTTTGTGAACGATCTCTTCTTCCCTCTGACTTTTGAAAACATTCGAGAAAGAAAGTAATGTTAGAGGGATCATCCATCCATCATCCAGGTCTATGTCAGCCATTCTCTCCCTCATCTCGTCCAACTCCTCTTGTGTCGCGAATATAGTGGGCTCATTCATATCGTTCCAGAAGCCGTCCACATTCGTTTTCTCCACGAAATTCGCGTACTTCTCTCCCCACCATTCTCTCACATCATCTCTGGTGAAATCTGGAAATCTTGTCCTTCCAGGCCATACAGCACCCTCAAAATCTTTACCATCTTTCGTTTTCAGGAAGTACCCGTTTTTCTTTCCTTCGTTGAAAATCTCGTAACCTTCTTCAACCTTAACACCGGCGTCGACAATGGGAACGACTTTGAAACCCATATCGTGAAGCTCTTTCACGAATTCAGGAAACTCCTTGAAATTTTCCTCATCCCATGTGAAGTTCTTAAAGGAGTCCATGTGTTCTAGATCGAGAAATATACCATCGCATGGTATACCCTTCTCTCGGAATTTTCTGGCGATTTCCATGACCACGTTTCTATCTGTGTATCCCCATCTGCTCTGATGGTATCCAAAAGCCCATATCGGAGCTGGGAAATTCTTCCCCGTCAGATTCAAAAATTCCCTGATTATTTCCTTCACGCTTGAATTGAAGATGAAGTACTCTACTAATCCTTCCCCTCTCACCTTTATCTTGAACACACCTTTTCCTTCACTGTCGAAATCCATTTCCATGTATCCAGGATAGTTGAAGAACACTCCAAAGGATGTTTTTCTATCTAAGACTATGAAGAAAGGTATGGATTTGTATAAAGGGTCAGCAATAGGTGTGTGAATGGGATCATCCGCATTGAAGAAGATGTACTTTCTTTGCCTTCGATTCATCGGACCCATCTTGTCACCTAGTCCGAAGATGTTCCCTCTCCACATCTTCATGGTGAGACAAAAATACTCTCCATCGCGAGAGATGGAGATATCCTCTTGTAGAATTCTTCCATTAGCCTTTAAAAGGAACTTTCCCTCCTCCTCGGTCACCTCCACATTCCCATGTTCTCCCTCTTTGAACCCTTCAGGTGCGAACCACTCTTTAGGAGATCCATAGACGAGTCTCAGAGTATTTTTAGAAACCCATGTCCACACATGAATCCCTCCTAGAGCAATCTTCTCATATTTTATATGAAGATATGCACAATTTGGGTGTTAAACTTTCTGGAAATCACCTTGGAAGGTGCTTCAATTTTCCTTGATAGAGGAGGTCGTCGACGAAATTCATGAAATCCTCCTCTTCCTTTTTCCATTCCTCCATTATATCTCCTGGAAATTCGCCATTTTTCAAAATTTCAGATACCCTTTTATCTCCCATCAGCGTGTTGAACCATTCGTTTATTTCCAGCTCCTCGTGTATCACAGATGAGATCTGCAGCATCTTAAAGGTCACAGTGAAGAAGTCACCGGAGATCGGTAAGAACTCTATTCCCCAGCACACCTGCCCTGTGTACTTTCCAAACATGGGTATGAATTCTCTCTTTCCGAACATGAATTCCTTCCGATTCTCTTTCCTCGATTCCTCATAAACTGATTGGTTCTTCTTCCCTTTGAGATACTTATTCCCTCGAAAAGGCAAGTTCTAGGGTAACATATCGTGGATTCATAAATTGGAAGGCCAGGAAATGGAGTATTCCAGAAAAGCCCGTCTCATCAAAACTCATATCCTCCGGCATCCTTGGGCCGAACACGTATCCTCCCAAGATTTCATATCCCTATCCACAAATGAGTAGTTGGTTATCTAAGAATTTTAATATCATCTTTTACCAAAACATCGATTCCTTGAAGTACCAAAATATCACCTTCTTTTACAATTTTATCATATTGTGTTATCATCATATCAGCATAACTCATAAAAGATACACTTAAGTAGGAGGGAAAGACATGGATAAAGATAGGCTGACTATAAGGAGAGCTCTGGAAGAGCTGAGGAGAGAAGGGATAATAGAAAGAACCAAGGGAAGAGGTACTTTCATAACGGGATCAAAGAAGGAAGAACAACTGACCGTGCTAAGAGGGTTCACAGATGAGGCCAGGAATAAAGGGTATAGAGTGAGGTCAAAGGTTCTGGAGAACAAGTTAATAGAAGTTCCAGTGGAGGCGAGGGATGCCTTCAAGCTCGAACCGAAAACATTGGTTGTACTTCTCAAAAGGTTGAGATATATAAACGATGAACCGGTTGCTATAGAATGGGCATATCTCAACCCGAATGTCAGTGTGAAGATTTTGAACGTCCTGAAGGAAGACATGTCTCGAAGATCGCTGTACGAGTTTCTTCGAGAAGAAGTCGGATTGGTCTTGAGCAGAGCAATAGAAGTCCTGGAAATAGTGGATTTAACAGAGGAGGATGCCAGGTTACTAGAAGTTCCACAAAAATCCTGTGCTGTCTTGAGAAAGAGATTCACATATACATCTAAAAATGAATGCGTGGAATACGTTTTGTCTCTCTACAGGAG
>MZGO01000085.1 GCA_002084985.1 Thermotoga sp. 4484_232
TAGGTACTTATACCGCTTGTTCGATTCTTCAGCTGTGCCGAAACCTGCATATTGTCTCATCGTCCAGAGCCTTGCCCTGTACATCGTTGGTTGAACTCCTCGTGTAAAAGGAAAGGTACCAGGAAATCCTATATCTTCGATGTAATCTGTATCCTTAAGATCCAAGGGAGTGTAGAGTCTTTTTATCTCATATCCAGATGTCGATAAAAATCTTTCCTTTCTTTCGGGGATCCTCTTCAACGCTTTTGAAACAGCATTTTCCTCCCATTCATTCAACTTGCTCTTGATCTTTTCCATATCCTCCATGGATTTCAACCTCCTATGAAAATGGGGATTTTCCAGATGGAGACATCAATATGCAAAACAGAAGAATTCCCAGAGAAATATATACCATATAATCTCCCAGAAGGGTGTAGATCGTTCTTCCATCACTGGGACTCATTTCGAAAGTGCAACTGGCTTCTTCCCCAGGCTTGATAATCTTCAGAATCCTTCCATACTTATCGACCTTACCCGTTATACCGGTGTTCGCTACTTGAAGAAAGTCCCTTCTTGTCTCGACGGCTCTGAAGACGATTTGAGAAAAATGCTGGATGAGGGCTGTTCTGTAATGGAACCAACCATCGTTCGTGACAACGATCAAAAAATCGGCACCGTTTCTGACTTCCACTCGAGAAACCTCCGGGAAATAGCTCTCAAAGCATATCTGAACCGAAAAGGGAGGAAAGTTTTCAATCTTGAACACGGTGTATTTCTCTCCTGGATCGAAGTAATCGAGTGCTTTGAGGAAGGAAAACATTCTGAAAATGAAAGGATATGGGAGTTTTTCAACGAATGGAAAGAGCCTGACTTTTGCATAGTGCTGGTTTGAAAATTTTCCATCTATTAAGGAAACCTGATTGTACTTCTTCTTGCCAAATGTGGGGAAACCAACGAGGATCCTCAGATTCCTTTCTGAAGATATTCTCTCCAAAACTTCCTTTGTATTTGTTCTCGAAATGTCTGTCATGAAGAAGGCTTCGGGGGTAACAACGAGAGCATTCTGAAGATTTTGTGTTAATCTGGTGAATTTTTCGAGGAGCTCTTTTTCAGAGACACTGTACTTAACCTTTACTGGAACGTTCGGCTGTAGTGCGACGATCTTCGCACTTCCATTTTCAGGGAGCGGTAGATACCATCCTATTACCGCATCGAGTGTATATATCACACCAAGCACCATGAATATGTAAAGTAACCTGAAGTATCTTTTTCTCATGAGAATGTAAAAGAGCGTGTTCACAAGAACGATTATGAAAACAAGAAGAAGGGTCCCACCTACGGAAATTCCATAAAGAATGCCAAAACCCAGGAAGGGTAGAGCTTCTATTATACCCATCAGGAAGAAAACGACTCCTCCAACCCATCCAGGAAACCTTCCGAAAACTTCCGGAAAGTTTTCCGTCAACGTTGGAAAGACCCAGTAGAAGGATATCGATATGTGGGTGTAAAAATACAGAAAAGAAAGGAAACCACACCAAAGAGGGGATTTCCTCTCCATAGCTTTTAAAAGAGGTATGAGAGAAAACCATATCAAGACGCCAGACAAAAAACCTGGCATTGAGAGCGCTGTTAGAATACCTGAAAGTATCGCAAGGAGCATTTTACCCAACCCTTTCGACAGCTTCTCTCAGCGTTTCTACCACTACTTTCTGTTCATCAAGGGAGAGATCGTTGTAAAAGGGAAGTGCAAGAGTTTTTTTGGATTCTTCTTCAGTGATCGGTAACATACCTTCACCATAACCAAAGGTTTCTCTGTAGAAAGGTTGTAGATGCAGAGGCTGAAAATAATTTCTCACCTGTACTCCTTTCCCCTCCATGTATTTCATCACCTTGTCCCTGTTCACATCGGCGGATAACCTGATTACGTAGACGAACCAGCTCATCCTCGTAACGTACTCTTTGACGGAAGGAATTTTGACCCATTCGTAATCCTTTAGCAGTTCGTTGTAATTTTCCGCCACCTTCTTCCTTTTTTCGAGAATTTCATCTATCCTGAGCATCTGAGAGTATCCTAAAGCTGCCGACATCTCATCTATTCTGTAGTTGTACCCCAATCTCACATGAAGGAGCCACTCGTTTTCTTCCCCTCTTCCTTGATTTCTCATACTTCTCACAAGTTTCGCTATTCTTTCATCGTCAGTTATCACAACTCCTCCTTCTCCCGTCGTTATCTGTTTGTTGGGATAGAAAGCGAAAACACCGGCAACTCCAAATTTTCCAACTCTCTTTCCTTTGTACTCTGCTCCCAGGGCTTCACATGAATCTTCCAGAACTTCCAATCTCCATTCGTTAGTTACCTCGAGTATTTCATCCCAATCCAACGGATGCCCGAATATATCGACTCCCATGAAATATTTGACCCTGCTTGGATCCACAACTTCGTTCAGAATCTTCACTTTTCCTTTCTTGATCCTTATTAAGAGATCCTCGAGAGAATCCTTTGATGCGTTCAATGTTTCCTCTTCCACATCAACAAATAAAGGGATCGCTCCTTCATACAGTGCGACATTTGCGGATGCCACGAAGGTGAAGGATGGAACGATCATGTAATCTCCTCTCTTCACTCCCATGGCCTTGAGAACGAGGTGAAGCCCTGCTGTTCCACTACTCACCGCCACACCATATTTTGCATTCACATATTCAGAAACTGCCTTCTCGAACTTTTCAGTGTAAGGGCCCATGCTCAACCTTCCGCTCTTCAGAACTTCCACAACTACCTTCACATCTTCTCCATTTATATCAGGTTTGGAAAGTGGTATCATCATCCCCACTCTCCTTTCAGTATCTTATCTATAGCGTATGCGACTCCTGCTTCATCGTTCGAGAGAGTAACGAATTTCGCTTTGTTCTTGACATCTTCTGGCGAATTTCCCATGGCTATCGGAATTCCCACTATTTCCATAAGCGAGAGGTCGTTGTAGCTGTCACCGATGAAGGCAACTCTGTCCAGTGTGGTCCCGAAATGTTCCAATAGAAATTCCAAAGCTTTTGCCTTTGTGCTATCAGGACCAAAGAATTCGTAGAATACCTCTCCATCTCTCACAGTGTTCTTCACACCCGTGAACTCTCCCAAATGTTCTCTTTCAACATCTCTCACAACTTCTAAAATTCCTTCCTCTTTTCCTATCAAAGCGACTTCCGCCACACTATCTCTTACGTATTTCAAAACATCATCTGAGAGGATTAACCTCCAGGAATTGGCTGCCAGATAATCCTCGAAAGGTCCTTTGTATCTTCTCTCGATCACCATGTCCCTTACCTCGAAAAAGGAAGTGAAGAGTATAAAAAATATATTCCTCTTCCTGGCCACATTTATTATCTTCCTTGCAACCTCTTCCTTCAAAGGTGATATCCTCAATATCTCTCCAGAAAATGGTTTCATTATGAGAGCACCGTTTTGAAAGACCATGGGAAAGTCCACATTTATCTCTTTCACGTATTTCCTGGCAGAGTGAAAATTTCTACCTGTGAAGATGGAGAACTTCAAACCTTTCCTCAGGATCCTCGCTATCATCCTTCTGTTTTCCAGAGGAATTTTCTTTTCGCTGTTGAGAAGTGTTCCATCAAGATCAACGATTATGAGGTCAATTGCTATGATTTCACCCCTTTTAGGATTTTATCATAGAGAACCTCTCTCCACCATTTTGAGCAGGGAAATGGCAGCAAGTCTTGGCCCCTCCTTTTCAAAACCGTTGATTCCGAGCATGGTCCTTATCTCCCCAACTCTGACGCCCGTTTCGAACATCTTCTTAAGAAATGACTCAGCGATCTTTTCGTGCTCCTTCCTTCTTTGAACAGCACCAAAAGGGTTCGCAAAGTAAGAGGAAGTGAGACCAACTTCTCCAGTAGTACCCTTTGCCTTTCTTTTCCCTTCACTGAAAACTCTCAGAGCTTCTTCTGGCCTTTTAAAGATCACAAGCCTCTCATTCTCACTTCCAACGTATGTGTAATTGTTTGCGTAGAGAAAGTATTCCACCGGTGTTGGTTTTATTATCTCTTCGTAGTTACCGAAAGGCACGATGACTCTGGCGTTTATCTGATCTGGATTCATGAAAATGCTTCTGTCCATGGTGTGGTAAGCATAACCTGGTGGGAGATCATCAAGCCTTACAAAAGCCCCTATCTCCGTTCCGTATGCAACGACCTTTCCATTTTCAATTGCCAGAGAAGCCATATCATCCGCTATTATTCTTATCTCTGATATCTCATCGAGTCTTTCGAGAGCATCCAGTGTTTCCGATTTCCCAGCACCACTATCTCCTACGAACATCAAATTAACCGTCTTTCCACTTTTAAGTTTCACTCGGGCTAGAGCACCGTGAACAGGTAATCTCCCCTCTTCCAAAACCTTCAGATTGTGTACGGTGAGAGTTATTTTCTTCATGTATCCAAAGTAATCTGTTTCAGGAGAATCTCCAACGAAAGCGTAATAAGTATCGTTCATCCTGTAAATGACTCCTCTTTTTTCATCTTCTTGAAGGAATCTTTCAGGTATTCCAAATATAACCACCCCATCAGGTTTTCTGTCTCCGATTTCGAGAGGATCGGTTATTTCAAAAAGATTCAAAAGTCCTGTTCCATGGCAGAGGAACTCTTCTTGGACGAAGACCAGGAAAAAGTACTTCCCAACGTAAATAGGAAAACACAGCCAGTTTTTCTCTGATGGTTTAAAGTGTTCCAATGGTCCCTTTCCCTCTTTAACGGGGAATACTCCCTTTCTCTTGTTGGATCTTGTATAGAAGATGACAGGGGGCCTTAAAACAGCTCCCCACACAATGGGAATGTCTTTCATCCATCTTTCAACTTTCGAACTCCTCAGTTTATCCACAAGGAATATAACCTGAAAACCACTGGGGAGCTGTCTCATAACCTTGAAGGGTTTACCCATTAAGTTGTACATGATCCTTCTGTAGAGCTCCCTGACACTCGCCTCAAAATTCTCTCCTATCCTTATCGCTTCGTATTCCAAAGATAATTTTCTCTTCATGGTCCTTGTATACTT
>MZGO01000086.1 GCA_002084985.1 Thermotoga sp. 4484_232
CCAAGTAAATTGAACCCAAGACACGTTAGCAAAATGGCAAGTCCGGGAAATATCGCCATATGAGGGGCAATTTGAAGAAAATCTTTAGCTTCGCTCAACATACTTCCCCAAGAAGGTGTTGGAGGCTGTATACCAAGCCCCAGAAAGCTCAGGGTCGCTTCACTTATAACGGCTCCTGCAAAATTCAGTGAAGAGTATATTATCAGAGAAGGAACTATGTTTGGAAGAATATGGTGAAAAATGACTCGAAGATTGGAAGCCCCTAGAACTTTCGATGCTATCACAAAGTCCTCATTTTTTACGTTCAAAACCGCACTTCTCACAACTCGAGCAAAACTTGGAACCATGACGACACCTATCGCGATCATGGCGTTGAAGAGGCCTGGTCCTAAGACCGTCATCATCGCTATGGCAAGGAGAACGTAGGGAAAGGAAAGGAGAGCATCCATGAATCTCATGATGAGAGAATCCAGAAATCCTCCAAAATATCCTGAAATTATTCCAAGAATAGTTCCTATAAGAGCTCCTATACCGACCGCAATTACCCCGACCATCAAGGATACTCTGGATCCATAAACGAGGCGAGAAAAAACGTCCCTCCCATAATCATCTGTTCCGAATATATGGCCTCCCTCTCCTGGCTTTGCAAGAATGTGCATGAAATCTATTTCATCGTAAGGGTGAGTCGCTATGAGCGGTGCGAAGATCGCTAGAATTAAATCTAGAGTTATAATGGCGAGACCTGCCATTGCAGATTTACTTTTCAGGATCCTTTTGATCGTCATGTTTCATCCCCTCTCATAACTCTGTCTTATCCTTGGATTCACGATCGCATAAATCACATCAACCAGGAGATTTATGAATATGTAAGTTACGGCAACAAAAAGCACTTCTCCCTGAACAAGCATAAAATCTCTTCTCATGATGGCATCGACCATGAGTTTTCCAAGCCCGGGAAGGGCAAAAACCGTCTCTGTTAAAACCGCACCGGCAAGTAGATTTCCCAGTTGCAAACCGATGACTGTGATTATCGGAACGAGGGCATTCCTCAAGGCGTGTCTGTATATTATTAAACGCTTTCTCAGTCCTTTTGCATAAGCTGTCCTCACGTAATCCTGTCTCAGCACTTCCAGCATACTGGATCTTGTGAATCTAGTTATGGTTCCCATGGAGAGAATACCGAGTGCGAAGGAAGGTAGAATAAGATGCTTCACAACATCCCAGATACCCTTATCCAAACTTCCAAGACCAACCGCTGGGAGCCATCCCAATTTCAGAGAGAATACGATGATGAGTACCATTCCAAACCAGAAGATGGGTATCGAGATCCCAATGAGCGCTAGGACCGTTACAAGAAGATCGGTGAAAGAATTGTGTTTGACAGCACTGAGTATGCCTGCTGGTATCCCTACCAAGACTGCTATGAAGAGAGCAGAAACGCTCAAAACGAGAGTCGTGGGAAACCTCTCCAGGATAAGAGAAAGAACATCTTGCTTGTATATCAGGGATTTTCCAAGATCTCCTGTTAAAACTCTCTTCAAATATAAAAGAAACTGAACGAATATGGGTTTATCGAGGCCAAGCTGTTGTCTGAATCTAGCAATATCCTCTGCTCTTGCCTCTGGTCCGAGGATCACCATGGCGGGATCTCCGGGTATGAGTTTCAAGAGCAGAAACGTTATCAGAAGAACGAAGAACAATGTTGGTATGACTTGAAGGAGCCTTTTCACCAGATATTTCCGCAAAGTGTTTCACCTCGAAAATGATGGGGGACTTCCCCCATCATTTTTCTTCAACCCAAACGTTCGTGCCAGGAGCGTACAACCTTATCATCATATCGGGCGATACGGTGAAACCTCTAACTCTCTTGTTAACACCCATAACCACCATCTTGTGATAGAGTGGCATATAAACTCTATCCTGCATGATCAACTTTTCGGCTTCCTGGTAATATTTTATCCTCTCTTGTCGATCCGCTGTTGACTCTCCTTTGGCTATGAGTTCATCGACCTTTGGATTGCTGTATCCTCCACCATTTCCATAGGTTCCTTTTCTAGATGAATGGAACATGTAGAATATGAAGTATTCAGGGTCTGGATACCAGGTCCAACCGATGGTGTACATATCCGCTTCTCCCTTTGATGTGACTGCGACAAAACTTCCCCATTCCAGAGATTGTACTTTGAGATCTATACCTATCTTCTTCAACATCGATTGCATTATGATAGCTGCTTTCCTCCTGTTTGGATCCTCTGGAGTGTATATCGTAAGCTTAAGTCCATTTTCGTATCCTGCCTCTTTCAAGAGCTCTTTTGCCTTTTCTGGATCGTAGGGAAGGGCGAGTTTCTTTATGTCTGGGTTGTAAGCCCATGAACCTGGCGGAATGGGACCGTAAGCTCTGACACCAGAGCCATTCGGGAACAACACTTTTATTATCTGATCCAGATCCACACCGTAGAATATAGCTTCCCTAACTTTCTTGTTTGTCGTTGGCCCACGCAAGGAGTTCATGTACACCGCATAAACGTTCACACCGGGAACCATGACAACGTCCACATTTGGAGTTGTCTTCACCCTTGGAATGTCCTGATCAAGAATGTCGCTTGCTATGTCGACCTCTCCACTCATCAGAGCAACTGCAAGGACTGACTTGTTCGGTATGAACTTGTACGTTATCTTCTTGAGATACGGTTTTTCACCCCAATAATCCTCGTTTCTGACAAAGGTCATGTGATCATCCTTCACCCATTCAACCATCTTGAAAGGTCCCGTTCCAACAGGGTGAAGAGTGAATTCATCTCCCCACCCTTCTACCTCTTCTTTTGGTGTATTTCACATCTTCAGCTGTTACCTCTCTCCCATCTTGGAACTTCCCTTTTTGGAAGTGAACACCTTTTCTAAGCCTGAACGTCCAAACCTTCAGATCTTCTGAAACTTCCCATGATTCTGCGAGAAGTGGTCTTATTTCCTTCACTTCAGCATCGTATGCCACCAGTGTTTCAAAAACGTTTCTCATGACCTGAGCTGATGCAAGATCTTGATACAGAGCCGGATCCATGGTGGTTGGATTCTGATCGGTACCAACAACGATCTCCCCATTGTAGTTAGGACCACCAAAAGAGATGACTGTTAGCAATGTAACGATGAGAAGCAGAATGAACTTTCTCACAACCAACACCTCCCTTATAATATGGACCTGAGAAAATTTCCCAGTAATTTACGAGCTGATACCACGATACCTTCTGTGTATTTCTTCACAAATTCTTCTTCTCTCAAAGCGTATCCTATACAATCCAAGATAACGAGATCTCTATCCTTCAGGATTGATAAGTCGTTGAAGATGTGCGTATAGGGTGAATACGAGACTATTTTTAGATCTCTCGCTATACTCTTCCATTTTCCTCTTACCATCTCAATTTGACCAGGCTCTGGAACAACGATTCCCAACTTCTCGGGTTTCATGATTGAAGCAAAGTATCTCAATATTTTTGAAGGAAGAATGCACCCGTCGATGTTCACATCGTCGGTACATAAAAGCACTGTCATTTCCTCTTGATGAGGGATTCTTTTCAATACCTTCTCTACCCATCTTCTTGAAAGTTTCACTTCGTTTCCATCTCTAAGCCGTGTAACGAGAAACTCTTCATTCTCTGATGGCTTGGCTTTTTCGATGTTGCTCGGATCATCAAGAAGACCTATTTCTTTATAGTTCAACGTTTTTCCTATGATTTTAAAAAGTTCCGGTATGACATCATCCCTTGGCGTCTGCCCAAGAGTTACAAACACCATGATGATTGCCCCTTCTAGATTTTTTAAATTATACTTAAAATTGTATTTTACCAGAAAGGATTCGAGAATGTCAAATGAAAGATCATGTAAGATGGCAGGGGGGAATGGATACATTCATAATGGATTTAGAAAAACTTGAAAAGGCGATTCCCCTCCAGAGATTGAACAAGTTTCTAGGTTTTGCAAGGGAACACAATGTGCGATGTTGTGGCAACGAGGTAGAATAATAGCTACATGCTAGTTCATTCTGGATATTATCATAAAATCCAATAAGCTCCCCATGGAAATTTATGTGGTGAGATACGAAATGAGGGTTCTTTACAAAAACAACAGGATCGATTTTCCGGTGAGAAAAGATGATGGGAAGAACATCTGGATAGAGGTTAAATACTTTGATTGAAAAATAGAATTGCTCTTTTTTCCGGATGCTCCGACCAGAATTGGAAAGCTTTAATTTACGATGTAATAATCCTTCCGGTGACTTTCCAACTCAAGGGGACATACATCAATTTTGAGAGGCTGATACTTATATGCAGTGAGGGATTCACTCGATGATATCTAAAATTTCTGCTTTCTGGTGCTCAACTATCCTTTTTGGATCTATCTTTATCAATCTGTCAATACTTCCTCCACCTCCCAGAACGTAATCGTTCTCCATCACCCTTTTATCGACAATGGTTTTTATATTAACTCCAACAGGAGGAACCGACCCTATCTCATAACCTGTAAGTTTTTGAACCTCCTCAGGTTTTGCCATTCTGACCTTTCCGAACATCTCCTTGAGTTTTTTGAAACTCACTTTAGCTTCTCCATCCACGATAACGAGTAATGGCGTTTTTTTACCTATCAGAACGATGGACTTAACGATCTTTCTTCTGGGGACCCCAGAAGCTCTAACTGCTTGCTCAACCGTTTTCACTGGCTCTCCAAGATTCAAAACCTCCCCACCTAATTCACGTATCAAATCTTCAAAATTCATTTCTATTACCTCATTTCCAATTCGATTGATAATAGGTCGTTTTGTATATGATATCATACCATTGTGCTTGTTGTGAGGTGAAAAAATGTTGTACATTGGGACGAGTGGCTTCTCTTTTGATGATTGGGTTGGAAAAGTTTATCCTGAGAATATAAAATCTTCCCAAATGTTGAAATATTACTGGGCCGTCTGGAAATTCAACGCTGTGGAGTTGAACTTCACTTATTACACTCTTCCAACCACCAAGAGTATCGTTTCTATGCTCAGAAAAACTCCTATAGATTTTTATTTCGTGGTTAAACTGCCGGGCAAAATAACACACGAGGCGTGGAGAGATGGGGATATAGAAGACTGTGCAAACGATTTTTTGAGAGCGATTCAACCCATGAGAGATGAAGGACGGTTAAAACTACTGCTAGCTCAATTTCCATATTCTTTCAAGTTCTCGCGAAAGAATGTCGAATATATAGAGATGATACAGGATCACTTCAAAGATCTGGATATAGCCGTGGAGTACAGACACAGGTCATGGTTAAGAGAAGAGGTCTTTGAATTCATGAAAGAAAGAAGTATCACTTATGTGACGGTGGATGAACCACCAATAGGTGATCTCTTTCCGTATTATCCGTATCACACAACTGCCAAAGCATATTACAGGTTCCATGGTAGAAACAAGAGATGGTTTGAAGCAGAGGGTGGGGAAAGATACGATTATCTCTATAGCAAGGAAGAATTAGAAAAATTTGCAGGGGATGTCAAAAAATCAATGAAAGAGGTGGAAGAAGTTTTCGTGTTCTTCAACAACTGCCACAAGGGATCGGCTGTGACAAACGCTTTGGATTTTTCTAAAATGCTCAGGGAGGGATGACATTGGAAGAGATCATGGAAGAGATACTGGAAATGTTCGAAGAAAACCAGGATGAAGAGCTCATGGATTTTTTCAAAAAAGTCGTAGAAACACTCAAAATGAAGGGTTACACCATGGAACAGATAGTATCAGGCATTGATCTGTTTTTGGAGGCATTAAGCGATGTTTTCTCTCCGCTGATTAGTTTTTCCTTCGAAGATTACGATCCTAGGATTCGTGTTTTCACAGAAGAAGAGAATTTGAACGTTGAGGAAAAGGAAAAGCTACTCAGGGGAGAAATGGATGAATGGGAGTTCGAAGTGAAGAGATGGAGTTGAGGAAACTACACCTTTTCCTCGGTGTTTTCATCGTCTCCTTCTCAGGGATCATGGTAAAACTCAGCACCATTTCACCTAACTCGCTTGCTCTATACAGAGTCCTGCTTGCAGAAATACTATTTTTCGCTTTCTCATGGAAAAAGCTCTTTCATTTCAGCGGTTTAAGAGAATTCCTCACAATTTTATCTGCAGGTTTTTTTCTCGGTATGCACTTCCTCCTTTGGATATCCTCCTTCAGATACACAACCGTCGCAGGAGCTGTGATACCTTTGATGTTACAGCCTGTAGTCACGAGCCTGCTGGCTTTTTTCATCTTTGGAGAAGTCCTCGACAGAAAGGAAATATTAGCCATATTGATTGTTTTCTCTGGTATTTTGATGATGAACATATCCGATCTCTCAATCTCGAAAAAATTAGGGTTGGGTGATTTCTTATCGGTTCTAGGTAGCATATTCGTGAGTTTCTTCACCCTCATAGCGAGAAAACTGGTACCAAGAATGGGGGCTATTCTATTCAACGCGAGAGTTTACATGATCTCCTTGATCCTCCTTTTGATTTTCAGTATAGCTTCAAAAACTGTGGAATCACTGGATCTTCGAAATCTCTGGATATCTTCGAAATCTCTGGATCACGATCTTTCTGGGTTTTGGATGCTCATTTTTGGGATATTCCCTGATCACCAACTCGTTGAGATTTTTCAAAACAGGAAGTGTCTCCATGGCTCTTGTGGGTGAACCTGTCTTGGGTGTTCTCTGGTCCGTTATCCTTTTGAAGGAAACTCCAACGATATACCAAGTAGCAGGACTGGTAATTTCAGGAATAGGCCTTATGATATTCTACAAAGTCTTGAAGATATAATATGATACGGAATTTGTTAGAACGGAGGGAAGGTTATGAAAACTCTCATACTGGCAGCTGGTATAGGAAAGAGGATGAAATCCAAATATCCCAAGGTTGTGCATAAACTCTCTGGGAAACCGATCTTGAGTTGGGTCATAGATACAGCAAAGGAGGTGTCGAGAGATATCGGTATCGTATTGGGATACAGAGGCGATGAGGTCAAGAAGATACTCCCATCTTGGGTGAAAGTCTTCTATCAGAAGGAACCTTTGGGAACTGCTCACGCTGTGATGTGTGCAAAAGATTTCATAGATGAAGATGAAGACATCCTCATACTTTATGGGGATGTTCCCCTCATAAGAAAGGAGACGATACAGAAGATGCTGGAAAAGCATAGAAGCAGTGACAGTGATGTTATCGTTCTCACCGCCATTTTCGACGATCCCAGAGGATACGGAAGGATTGTTAGAAAAAATGGGAAAATCACAATAATTGAAGATGCAGATGCAGATGATGAAATCAGAAAGATCAAGGAGATCAACACTGGAATATATATATTCAAAGGTCGGGCCCTTCTTGAAATCCTGCCAAGAATAAAGAACGAAAACGCTCAGGGAGAGTACTACCTGACAGACGGAGTCAGAATGCTTCAGAATGTGGAAACGGTGGTCATAGAGAATGCTTATGAAGTGATAGGAGTGAATACGAGAAAAGATCTGATAAAGTTGGAAGAATATTTGAGATAGGTCCTATGACAAGGTTGATAGATTGTAAGATCGGTGATAGGGTAAGAATTGTGAGGTCGGAGTGTATGGGTGCTTTCATGGAAAGTGATGTTACGGTTGGGCCTTTTGCGAGATTGAGAAAAGGGACCGTTCTGAAACGGCATGTGAAGATAGGAAACTTCGTCGAGGTGAAAAAAAGTACAGTGGGTGAAAACAGCAAAGCGCAGCATCTGACTTACATAGGAGATACGTTCATCGGGAAGGATGTGAACGTGGGAGCAGGGACGATAACGTGCAATTACGATGGGAAGAGGAAGAATCCCACCTTCATTGAAGATAGCGCCTTCATAGGGAG
>MZGO01000002.1 GCA_002084985.1 Thermotoga sp. 4484_232
GAGATGTGTGATTATGCGTGGAGAATGTACAAAGATCTTGTAAACAGAGATCTTTTGATCGCGGGAGCTCTTCTTCATGATGTGGGAAAGGTGTATGAGTACGAGGTGACATCGAAGGGAATTGAGGTAACAACTGAAGGTGAGCTCAGGGGACACATAACGATAGGTGTGGTTTTGCTTTGGGAAAAAGCGAAGAAAGTCGGTATTCATGATGAAAAGGTCTTAGAACTTGAGCATATGATAATTTCGCATCATGGAGAGCTCGAATGGGGTTCTCCCATAATTCCAAAAACTCCTGAGGCGTTCCTCCTTCATCATGTGGAAAACTTGGATGCCAAGATGTCAAGATTCAGAGAAATAAGCGAGAAGGAGAAGAAATCCGATTCGAACAAATCCTGGAGTGATTACGATAGAAACCTTGGAAGAAGGATTTTTCTGAGAAGGCTGGGGAATAAGGGAGAGTGAGAAGGTGAAGAAAATAACTTTTGGCACTTCGGGATGGAGAGGAATCATAGCGGATGATTATACCTTCGAGAATCTGAGGATAGTTTCCCAAGCTGTGGCTGAGTATATAAAAGAGAAAGAGGATCCAGAAAAGGGAGTTATAGTGACCAGAGACACACGATTTCTGACAGAGAAATTTGTAAGGGTCGTGGCAGAGGTTCTTGTGGGGAACGGTATAAAGGTTTTCATGACCGAAAAGCCAACTCCGACTCCCGTCGTATCCTACACCATCAGGAAGGAAAAACTTTCAGGTGGTATCAATCTAACTGCCTCGCACAATCCACCAGAGTACTGTGGATTCAAATTCAATCCTTCAGATGGAGGCCCGGCTCTTCCTGAGGTCACCAGTTTTATCGAATCCAAAATTGCTGAAATACAATCCGGCAATCTGGAGATAAGAAGAATGGATATCATGGAGGCCTCACATAATGGCCTTTTTGAATTGATAGATCCATCCAAAGACTACGTGGAAAGGTTGAGAGAACTGGTGGATTTTGAGAAAATAGCGGATTCAGGGATAAAAGTAGCTGTGGATCTACTTTATGGAACCGCTATAGGTTACCTTGACCTCATCTGTAGATCCATATCGAAAGAATGCTTGGTTATCCATGATTACAGGGATCCCTATTTCGGTGGAGGAAGGCCAGAACCTGATCAGAAGAGAATGAGTTATCTTGGAAACCTTGTTGTGGAAAGGGGATTGGATGTGGGGCTTTCCGTGGATGGAGATGCGGATAGATTCGGTATCGTCGATGAAAGAGGAAATTATGTGAAACCCAATGAGGTGATAGCGCTCCTCGCATGGCATCTCTATAAGAACAAGGGGAAAAAAGGTCCGTCAGCAAGGAGTATAGCAACGTCAAAAGCCCTCGATACGGTGGCCAAATCTTTCGGTGAGAACGTCATAGAAACGCCTGTCGGTTTCAAATACCTTGGTAATCTCATCCTGACGCAGAACGTTGTCATAGCGGGTGAGGAAAGCGGTGGACTTTCGATACAAGACCACGTTCCTGAAAAAGACGGTATACTGGCGGGCCTTTTGATATTGGAGATGATGGCTTACGAAGGGAAAAAACTCTCCGAGATAAAGAAAGAATTCGAGGAAAATTTTGGAAAATTCCATAACGCCCGAATAGATCTTGAATTTCGTGATGATTCGGAAAAAGAAAGCGTGATCAGAAGATTTGAGGATATAGAGGAATCCTTTGCTGATTTGAAAGTGACATCTGTAGATAGAACGGATGGAATGAAATTCTTTTTTGGAGAAGATACATGGATGCTTGTCAGACCCTCCGGAACGGAACCTGTTGTCAGAATATACGTGGAGAGCGTTGATGAGGAAAGATTTAAGGACATAATGGAGGAGGTTAGAAAATTTGCAAGGTAAAAAAAAGAAACTCGTCATAGTTGAATCCCCTGCGAAGGCTTCCACCATAAAGAGAATTCTAGGAGATTCCTATGAAGTGGTTGCTTCAATGGGACACATCGTTGATCTTCCCAAGAGTAGATTCGGTGTAAAGATGGATGATTTCTCACCTGAATTCGTCATAATTCCTAAGAAGGAGAAAATTGTTGAAAAACTGAGAAATCTTTCTAAGGGTAAAGAGGTGCTCTTGGCGTCTGACATGGATAGAGAAGGAGAAGCCATAGCGTGGCACATTGCGAGGCTTCTTGGAATCCTGGGGAATGAAAAAAGGATAGTGTTTTCAGAGATCACTCCACGTGCCATAAGAGAAGCTGTAAAGAAGCCGAGAAGGATCGATATGAACAAGGTGAAAGCTCAATTTGCAAGAAGAATTCTGGATAGGATCGTAGGTTACAGTATAAGTCCAATCCTTTGGAGGAGCATGAGGTCAATCTTGAGCGCGGGAAGAGTTCAATCTGCCACTCTGAAGTTGGTGTGTGACAGGGAAAAGGAAAGATTTCTTTTCAAGCCGGAAAAGTATTTGAAAGCGTTCGTATATGTAGATGACATTAAATTCGAATTCTTCGAATTAGATGGAAAAAGGATGAAGAAAGTACCTGAAGAAGTGGTTGAAGATTTAAGGGGTTTAAAGAAATTGTATGTGAAGAGTATAAAAAAGAAGATCGTCAGGAAAAAACCACCGGAACCTTTCAAAACCAGTACTCTTCAGCAGGAAGCTTACAGCAAGCTGGGATTCTCCGTTGGAAAAACCATGATGATAGCACAGCAGCTCTACGAAGGTATTGAGACGAATGAGGGTCATATCGCTTTCATAACCTACATGAGGACCGATTCAACAAGAATTTCCGACATAGCGAAGGAAGAGGCATTGCGTTTCATAGAGGAGAGATTCGGAGAAGATTTCAAGGGTGATTACAAGGCCGTAAAGAAAGGAAAAATTCAAGATGCTCATGAAGCGATAAGGCCAACAAACGTTTATATGACACCTGAAAAGGCAAAGAATCTGATGAACAACGATCAGTATAAACTCTACAAGCTCATTTGGGAAAGATTCATAGCATCTCAAATGAAGGGATCAACTTATGAAGAGACAGAAATCGTGTTGAAAGATGAAAGTGGTAGATTTGGATTTCTCGGAGTATTGAGAAAGAGGATATTCGATGGTTTTGAACTGGTTTTGGAGATGGTAAAAGAAAGCAGCACAAACTTCCACAGGGGAGAAGGAGAACTGATTGAGATAGAAGAGGTGGAGATCAAGGAGATGGAAACGAAACCCAAACCGCGTTTTTCCGAAGCTACCCTGGTTAAAGAGATGGAGAAAAGAGGTATAGGAAGACCGAGTACGTATGCTACCACAATAAGGACCCTTTTTAGAAGGAAGTATGTGAAGAAAGAAAGAAGGAAGATCGTGCCAACTCTTCTAGGCTCTATCGTTAACGACTTCATGGAAAAATATTTTGGTGAGATCGTTGATCTGGACTTCACAGCCAGGATGGAGGAAAGGCTCGATGAAATAGAGAAGGGAGAACAAGAGTACCAAGATCTTCTGAAAAAGTTTTATGTCGGTTTTAAAAATCTGTTGGAAGGTGTGAATGGGATAAAAATAGATATGCAGAGCGATAGAAAATGCGAATGTGGAAGCCCCATGACTATGAAGTACGGGAAATACGGCTTTTACCTGAAGTGCGAAGCGTGTGGTAGGACGAAGGGTGTTAAATCGGATACTCCAGCCATCGTCTTAGACAACAAGATATTCTTCAACCTCAAGGGGGAAAGCAATGAAGGTAACGGTTCTGATGGGAGGAATCTCGAGAGAACGTGAGATATCGTTAAAAAGCGGGAAAAGAGTCGTGGAGGCTTTGAAAAAACTTGGGTACGATGTTATCCCCTTGGATGTGAGGGAGGATTTTTTCGAGAAAATAGGTATTTTAAAAGAATCCGATGTTGCTTTCATAGCCCTACATGGAACCTTCGGTGAGGATGGGAGAATACAGGCAATCCTTGATATGCTAGGAGTTAAATACACTGGCTCTGGTGTCCTTGCAAGTTCCATCTGTTTCGACAAGTTATTCACCTACAAAGTGTTAAAAGGAATCGTACCTATCCCTGAATATAAGATCGTAAGAGAAGTTAAGGGATCTCCAGTTGGTTATCCATGTGTCATAAAACCCAGAAGTGAGGGTTCAAGTATAGGAGTTCACATATGTGGTAGCGAGGAAGAGTACAAAGAAGCGCTCGAAAAGGAATTGAAAATACATCGAGAGATGATCGTGGAGGAGTACGTGAAAGGCAGAGAACTAACAGTCTCCATAATCGAGACGGAGAAGGGATTTGAAGTTTTACCCATACTCGAGTTAAGGCCCAAGAGAAAGTTTTATGACTACGTGGCAAAGTACACACCAGGTATGACAGAATTCATCCTTCCAGCACCTCTATCCGCTGAGGAAGAGAGAAGAGTGAAAGAAATAGCTGTGAAAGCTTTTGAAGAAACCGGATGTAGGGGATTTGGAAGAGTCGATGGAATACTGAAAGATGGTGAATTCTACTTTTTGGAGATAAACACAATCCCAGGTCTTACCGAATTGAGCGACATGCCAGCTTCTGCTAGAGCCAAAGGAATGTCTTTTGAAGAGCTCATAGATACCATATTGAAGAGCGCTTTCTTGAAGTAGGTGAAGTCATGATAGTGTGCGGCGTGGATGGATGCCCAAAGGGTTGGGTCTTTGCTCTGAAACATGGAATTGAGATACGTGTTGGAGCTGTTAAAAGTCTCAAACGGATCCTTTCTTTCTCTGATCTCGTGGTTGTCGATATTCCTATAGGTCTTTTACACAAGCCCAGAAAAATTGGTGAAAGAAGAACGACGATGAGGTTATGTGATGAGATGATTCGAAAAATCGTTGGAACACCTTCTTCCGTGATTCCTCCCCCAACCCTGGAAATGCTGAAAGAACGAAATTACAGGGATATAAAGAAAAAATATGGAATCGGTATCCCGAAGCAGATGTACCTTCTCTTTCCAAGGATAAGGGAGGCAAGGGAGCTTTTTGAAAGGTTCAAAAATACCCTTAGAGAGGGACATCCTGAGGCTTCTTTCACTTTGATGAAAGGGGACAAACTCCACTCCAAGCATACGGAAACAGGGATATTGGAAAGAAAGAAACTCCTTGAAAGGTACCTGGTCAATATCAGATTTGACGATGTAGAAGTCAATTTCAAGATGGATGATGTTTTCGACGCGTTGGTCCTGTTATGGACAGCTCAAAGGATAGTTTTGGGAGAGGCTGTCGAATTTGGTGAAGGAGAAGACGTTCAAGGAATCCCTATGATAATACATGCTTGAGGTGGTTCTTTTGATCTTTGAACCCATAAAGGTAATAGTAGCCATTATTTTATCCTTGATTCTCTTTCTCATAGCTTATAGAAAAAAAAGGAGACGTCCAAAGGATCCTCAGGAAGTGAAGCGAGTGATTGTAAGTTATTTTAAGAGAAAGAATTGGGAATACAGAGAATTGAGTCATGGTATCTTCATGGTGAAAAAAAACATGAGGAAGATTCTGTTTTATGTGGATTTCAAGATGAATTTCAATATCCTAAAGGAGATACTTTACGAAGCTTTCCTGAACAACGTTAAAGATGTGAGAATCCTTTCTTTGGAAAGGACAGAAGACGTGTTGGAGGCAACTAGGAGGATAAATTCGAACGTTAATGTACATAGAACCAAAGTTATTCTTAAGAAATTGGAGGAATTCGAGCGTGTTCTACGTTGAAATATCGCTGATTATTGTGGTGATTGTTTTCATCTTGTACTTTCTCTGGAGGAAGAAGAAATGGAAGAGCGTGAGGTTAAAACAGCTCGAGAATATAAACAATCCTTATGAATTCGAAGTCTTCGTGGAGAGGATACTGAAGGATCTTGGGTATAGAGTGATCAGAACTAGAAAAAGTAGAGATTTCGGTGCTGATATATTACTCAGGAAGGGTAGAAAAAAAGTGGTTATCCAGGTGAAATTCTGGAAAAACAAGCTGGGGGAGGAAGTTTTGAAAGAAGTGATAGCATCCTCGTACGTATATGGTGCTAGAGAAGGTGCCGTGATAACCAATTCGTATTTCTCAAAAAACGTGATGGATCTCGCAGAAAGGCTTGCTGGAAAAGGTCACCTGGATAAAATTGTTCTCATAGATCGCGAAAAATTAAGGGAGATCGTTGAGGGGAGAAGACTCCTCTGAAGGGTTGAATCTTATTATCCATATGTCAGGTTCGGAACCCGTTTTGTAGACGGAAAAAGCGATCAATGATCCATCTGGTGAGAAAACCGGGTAGAAAGTATCATAAGGAATATCCTCCGTGAGGCACCAGACTTTCCCAGTTTTCATATCTTTCGCCCATAATCTATAAATTCCATCTCTGTTCGAAGTGAATACTAGGAAATCCCCTTTGATACATGGATCGTGCTCGTTGTATTCTGTATCTTCCACTGTGATAATACTTCCATCGGGAGTTAATTTATATATCCCAAAATCCGCTTCCTTAAGTCCTACAAAATAGAGATCGCTTCCGTGAGGGGTTGGGGAAAATATCCGATCGAAAGGAAGCTCTATCACCTTTCTTTTCAGTGTTCTCGTATCAGCTACTACGAAATAGTTCGATGTGGCATGGTCTTGAACGTATATCACTTTATCCTCATCTAACCAGTTTGGAGAATACGCGGGAGCTCTACCAGAGGATATCCTTCTTATACTCTTGGAGTAGTTCTCGAGAGGCATGGTGTAGATGTTCCAATTTCCATGGAGGGATCCCTGAAATACCATTTTGTTACCACTGGGGGAAAATTTTGGGAAGTACTCGCTACTCCCATATACAGGTTTTGGTATGAGTTTTCCCGTCTCTTTATCGATCAGGAATATGTTCCTGTTTCCCCCGATCCTATCAGATATAAAACAGATATATTTCCCATCTGGGCTGAAATCTGGGTATTCATCTAGGGCAGGATGGTACGTCAATCTGAATGGACTGGAAAAATCTCCCATACTGAACTTCTTGAAAGAAGCTTTTTCAAGAGGACAAGAAACACACTCCATAATGAAGTCTTTATAGAACTTGTAACCTTTGGGATCGTATTCACATCTTGACACGATCTTCGAATCTTCCTTCCATTCTCCAATGTAAACCTCTAGGGAAGCGTTGTACTCGATGAAAAAGAACAGATCATAAGATGCCGGAGTTGCCGAATCAAAAATTATTTCGGTGTAATCAGGGGCCAGCTGCTCTATTTTGTTTTTCACATCCAAAAGAACATCCGTGGCTTGTTCATCGCTCATCATATGAAGGTTGAGAGTTATAATAGGAAACGAGTTAATAGTTACAAGGACGAATATGAAGATCAGAAACTTGTTCACGCCCTTCACCTCCATAAGAGATGTTTTTCAGGGGATCCGAGGAGGCAGCTGAATTGAGTATACATGGTTTGATAGCAGTTGTTATCTTCTTTATTGTATACCTTCTTATCATCATAGAGAAACATCACAGAACCGTCATTGCAATACTGGGGGCAGCTGCTCTTCTGTTATCCGGTGTTTTTGAAAATCAAATTGAGGCCATCGTGAAATACGTTGATTTCAACGCCATATTCCTCCTTATGGGTATGATGATACTCGTTTCCGTAATTAAAAGAAGTGGCTTTTTCCAGTTTTTGGGGCTGTACATGCTTAGAATAACAAAAGGGAACATAGTATTCCTTTTTCTGTCCCTGGGAGCTCTGGTTGCTCTAACATCAGCATTTCTAGACAATGTAACAACCGTTTTGGTGATACTTCCGATAACCCTTGCAATATGTGATAGTTTGGAACTGAATCCTGTCCCCTTCGTTCTCAACGAGATATTCTCTTCAAACATAGGGGGTACTGCCACCGTAATAGGGGATCCACCAAATATAATGATAGCTTCTGCTGCAAGATTGAGTTTCATGGATTTCATAAAAAATGTCGCTCCAGCTGTTTTGCTTGTTTTTGTAGTCGTGGAGGGTGTCTTGCTTATCATATACAGAAAGGAAATTTTCAAAAAACGTCCATCAGTGGATTACCAGCGCTTTGACCCGAGGAAGGCGATAGAAGACAGGAGGCTCTTTAATTTCTCGATATTTCTTTTGATAACTGTTATCATCTTGTTCTCTTTCCAACATATTTTAAGGATAGAAAGCTCCGTCATAGCCCTCTTGATAGGTTTTGTGGCTCTCAGCTATCTCGGTAAGGATGAAGTGGAGGAGGTATTAAAGGAAGTTGAATGGGGTACTTTGCTCTTTTTCCTTGGACT
This sequence comes from Thermotoga sp. 4484_232, assembly GCA_002084985.1. Next base: position 8,244 of record MZGO01000002.1, read on the forward strand.
CTTCATAATCGTCGGAGGATTAGAAGAGACAGGGATTTTAAAGAAACTGGCGGAGCATTTGGTGGTGATTTCTATGGGATCATTCAAATTGGCAGAGATTTTAATCTTGAACGTGTCTGGTATAGCATCTGCTTTCGTCGATAACATTCCTTATACCGCCACGATGATCCCTATAATAAAAAAATTGCCGGATGTCCATCCATCGCTGTTTTCCAATCTTCATCCCCTCTGGTGGGCATTATCTTTGGGAGCATGTCTTGGAGGTAATGGGACACCTATCGGTGCTTCTGCAAACGTTGTGGCGCTAGCCCTTCTCAAAAGATTCACAAAAAGAGAGATCTCCTTCATTGAGTTCATGAAAGTCGGGATAGTTGTGCTGATAGTGAGTTTCACCATATCGAGTGTGTATATGGTACTGAGATATTAGGGGAGGGATACGCTTTGAAAAAGGTGAAAGAGATTTACAGGACCATATCCACGAAACCAACAATCGTCTCTCGAAACGCACATATAAAAGAGATCGTTAAAATGCTGCTTGAGGATCCTATAACCAGATCTGTTTACGTGGTTGACGATGGGAAGATAGTTGGCATCATAACTGTTCTTCACCTTCTCAAGGTATCTGGTTACAGGTTTCTTGGTATCCTTCCAAAACCCGAGGACGTCTTGAAAGATCTGAGGGTCATAATGGCCAAAACAGCTGAAGAGATCATGATGAAACCTCTTTGGGTAACCCCAGAAACCCCTATATCCGATGCTTTGAAGATAATGATAGACAACGATGTTCAAGAGCTACCAGTTGTGGATGAAATGGGAAGGATCATAGGAGATTTGAGCTCTTTAGAGGTGCTGAACGCTCTTTGGAGGGAATAACATGTTAGAAAAAATCTTTGTAATGAGTATATTCATACTAACCTATTACTTCATAATATTTGGGAAGCTTCAAAGGTCAGCAATCGTTTTTCTCATGGGACTTATAGTTGCTCTCACCAAATTTGTTGAAGGAATGAAAATACACAGAATAGGTGAGTTCATCGATATGAACACTATAGGACTTCTTCTTGGCATGATGATAATAGTTGGTGTTCTCAAGAAAACGGGTTTCTTTCAGTACGCAGCTATTAAAGTAATAAAAGCGGGAGGCAGTGATTTTTGGAGATTGACCGTGCGCATATCGATGCTTGTTGCTATTTTTTCGGCATTTCTTGACAATGTAACAACGATACTGCTGTTCTCCCCCATCCTTTTCCTTCTCCTTGACACCGTGGAGGTGGATCCCACACCTTTCCTTTTCTTGATAGTCATATCTTCCAACATTGGAGGAACAGCCACCATGATAGGAGATCCCCCGAACATACTCGTTGGTTCTGCGAGTGGAATTGGTTTTCTGAAATTCATGCTCTTCATGGCTCCTCCTTCCATAATAGCCTTCTTTGCAACTCTTTGGTTGTTCAAAAAAAGGTTTTTGGTCATAACAGATGTCAAGGAAAAATTAGAAAGGGTTTCTTTCATGGAACCCGAAAAAGCGATAACCGATAAAAAACTGCTGAAAAGAGTTATATGGGTCTTCGTGGGTGTAATATTCTTCTTCACACTCCACGAGATCCTGGATTACGAAATGGCGATGATCGCTCTTACAGGCGCCACCCTGGTCATGATACTTTCAGGTGAAAGTTTTGAGAGTATATCTTCCAGTATAGAATGGGACACCATATTCTTTTTCGCAGGACTCTTCATGATAGCTTACGCTCTGGAAGAAGTAGGGATAGTTTCTTTGATCTCAAGAGGGATCTTGGCGTTCTCAAAAAATGCCCTTCTTCTGAAGATAATATTCCTTTGGATCTCAGGATTGACATCTTCATTCATAGGGGCCGTTCCAACAGTTTCTGTCATGATCCCTGTTGTCAGAGATCTCGTAAGCAAGGGATTCCCGGAAACCTTATGGTTCGCTCTGGCTCTTGGTGCGAGTTTCGGAGGTATAGGTACCATGACAGGTACAGCATCCAGCATAGTTGGGATAGGGCTTCTAGAGGGACATATAAAGAAGAAAATAGGTTATATTGAATACCTGAAAATAGGCTTCCCTGTCATGGTACTGTGCAACGCGATTTCAACTTTATACATTGTCCTACTCCACATAGTTATGAAAGGGTGATGATAAATGGTCATATGTAACGCAAGAATTTTGAAAGATTGGTCCTCCACGCCGTTTGAAGGGTTTTTGAGGATAGAAAACGGTAAAATCGTAGAGATAGGGAGAAAAACAGATGTCTGTGATATCGACTTGGAAGGGAAGCTCATCATTCCTGGATTTTTCAACACTCATACACATGCCCCCATGTCACTTCTCAAAGGCATTTCCGATGATGAGCCTTTCGATACATGGCTTTTCAAGAAGGTTTTACCAGTAGAGAATAAGCTTACGGAGGAGATGATATATTGGGGGACAATACTGGCTCAAATGGAGATGGTGAGAAGAGGGATCGTAGCTTTCGTTGATATGTACTTCAAAGAGGAATGGGTGGCTCAGGCAGTGGCAGATTTTGGTATGAAAGCTGTTTTGACAAGGGGATTGGTTGGGGATGAGAGGGATGATGGAGGAAGGCTAAGAGAGAACTTAGCGCTGTTTGAGAAATGGCATGAAAGCCATGGTGGGAGGATAAAAATAGGGTTTGGACCACATTCGCCTTACCTATCTATTGAAGTTAGGTATGAGCAAAGTGAAGATGATAGCGGTTCACTGTGTTTACATGGAAGAAAGCGAGATGAAAGAGGCAAAAAAAGCCTTTTCTTTTTACATATCCCATAATCCTTCGAGCAATTTGAAACTTGGAAACGGTGTACCCAAGGTTCATGAAATGATGAAAAATGAGTTGATAGTCTCTCTTGGAACCGATGGTTCTGCCAGCAACAATTCTCTGGATATCTGGCATGAGATGAGGCTCGCTGCACTCATTCAAAAATTGAGAAATCCAAAATTTCTTCCATCTAAAACAGTTTTTAAAATCGCCACATTTAATGGGGCGGTAGCTATGGGTTTTGAAAAATCCGGAAAAGTGGTGGAAGGCTTTGATGCGGATATTGTAGTTGTGGATACCAAGAAACCGCATTATTACCCTGAGATCGACTATTACGATGGGAAGTTCCTTAAAGTTGAAGAAGAACAGGTTTATAAAAAAGTGGAAGAGATAAAGGATAAAATATTATCAATCTGAATTTTTCTTTTTTTCCAGATTATCGTATATCTCTAAGAACTTATCCAAACTGACCTTTAAATTTCTCATGATTCGAGCTGTATCTCTCAAATACTCTCTCCCCAGTGGGGTCAGTTTGTAAACCTTTCTAGGTGGTCTCATGGTAATATCCCATTCTGGTGTTATGAATCCTGAAGCTTCTAGGAACGAAAGGCTTCGATACAAGCTCCCCATATGACCAATACCCGGGAAAATTATCCCAAATTCTTTCAACCTTGAGGCTAGCTCGTATCCATACGATGGTTTTTCGGCTATGAGCAAGAGCAAGCAACTTGCCATCCACCATCCAGGTCCACCAAATCCCATGTAACCTCTTGGCAAATTATCCCTCCAATTTACTTAACTGTTATAACCAGATTATCTATATCGCCGGTTACATCTATCGTTGTACTACCGTCAGGTTCTGTTTCTAAGAGAACATCCAAGAGATCATTTAAAAATTCTTCAGGGAGGTTTTCTATAACACTTTCATACGTTTCTTTTCTATAGACGTATACCGCGTAATGACCTTCCTTAACCTTGAGGAATCTGAATTCCCCCCTCTCCCATATTCCGTGTTCATCGTGCGAAAAAGTCGTTATCGTTTCATCATCTTTCATCACCAGCAAAGCTTTGGGAACACCATTTCCAGTGGCATCCCTGACGAATCCTTGAACATCGTACAACAAGCCATGCCTTTCGTGAACAACTGGTGTCATTCTTATCATAGGATTGGGTCTTTCAAGAGCATCCGGCCATCTACCGTTTATCTTCAAGGATCTTGAGAGATCAAAATCGAGGACAATTTCGGTATCTTCTTCTAGGGTTAAGGGTTCTCTAAATGGATACTTTATGGAACCCGAAACGATGGCAACAGGAAGGACAAGGTTTTCACCATCTAGATTGAATGTCACAGTAGCATCTCCCACCTCGAATCTGAGTTGAGTGTACGTTCCACTCGCTTCGATGGATGATATCTTGTACATATCACCTATTAGATCCATAAAATCAACGCATATGGGATTATCCGATACGACAAGGCTTCCTTCATCCGACATCAACAGTACCCTGTTTATTTCAACTTCGAGGCTGGTGACGGATGAAATCGGGACTACACCGTCTGTTATGTAAAAATCGACCCTACTCAACTCACCGGGTTCCTCGCCGGTGAATATACCTGGCTTAAAACAGCCAGTAAGTATTATCAATAAAACCGAAGAAAGAATAAGAAATGACTTTTTCATTGACTCATCACCTCGATATGAAGGTTACTATATAAAGCTTATCAGAACAGATTCAGGATATCAAGTTCTGGAATATCTTCATCCATTGACAGCTCGTATTATCCTAGAGAGAGCTTCTTTGAGGATAGATCTCGGTGTTGCGATGTTCATTCTCATAAAACCCTTACCAGTATCACCGAATTTTCGACCATCTTGGAGCCACACCCCTTTTTCTACAAGAATCCTTGGAAGATCTTCAAATGGTATACCACATATTCTGAAATCGAGCCACATCAGGTACGTACCCTCAGGTTTTTTGGCTTTCACACAAGTTTTCTGAAGTCTCTCAAGAACGAAATTTATGTTCCCTTCAAGGTATTCGATCAGATCATTCAGCCAGTCGTCTCCACTCTTGTACGCTTCCATCGTCGCGATTATGGAGAAAACATTCGATAATTGAAGGTGGAGAGAATTCACTTCTTTCTCTATAATCTTTCTGATGCGTGGATTGGGAACGATCGCAAACGCTGATTGGATACCAGCCAAATTGAAAGTTTTATTCGGAGAGCTTAGAACCACGAGTCTGTCATGGATTCTTTCGATTTCCACCATGGATACGAAGTCGTTAGGTTTGTATATTATATCCATGTGGATTTCATCTGATATCACCAATAGATCGTTCTCTTCAGCTATTTTTGCAACATCTTCAAGCTCGTCTTTGGTCCAAACCCTACCAACGGGATTGTGAGGATTACATAAAATGATCGCTTTTGCGCCTTTCGCTTTTTCCTTCAAATCCTCCAAATTCATGATGTATCTATCATCCTGCAGCAAAAGAGTGTTTTCTACAATCATCCTGGAATTACTTTCTATGACATCAAAAAATGGCCAGTAAACTGGTGGTTGGATTATGATACCATCACTTTTGGACGTGAACAGTCTGAGCAGTAGTGCTATTCCCGGTACAACCCCTGGGATGTAAACTATCCAGCTTCTGGGCACATTTATACCATGCCTCCTCGCGTACCAATTCGTTATGGCCTCGTAATACTCTTCCGGCCTGAAAGTATAACCAAATATCCCATGCTTTACCCGTTTTTCAAGTGCCTTCAAAACCTCAGATGGTGCTTTGAAATCCATGTCTGCAACCCACATAGGTATCAGATCCTCCGGTACGTTACCTTCCACCTCGGGTTTGAAATCCCATTTGTAAGAATTCGTCCCTCTTCTCTCCACCACCTCATCGAACAAGATGTGAGCACCTCCTTGTCGAATTCTTCCTTCAAATTGTACATTCCTAAGCTGTGATCTTTACCAACTTCGTTCAAAAAATCCAAGATTCATCGAGTGGTTGGATGTTAAAATATCTTGATATCTGAGAGAGGGGGGAGTGAATATGTCCATTTGTTCAAAACTTAAAGGTGGGCTCTGGGGAGTAATAGTTGGTGATTCCTTCGGCTTTACCTATCAGATGATGAGCAGGTGTTTGGATCGAGATTTTAAAGAGGTAGGGGAAATTCATACACCTTATGGTTTGTGGAGTGATGATTCATCTCTCACCTTGGCGACTGCGGATGCCCTGATAGAAGGATACGATGTTTCGAAAATAGCAAAGAATTTCGTCCAATGGTTTTATGATGGAGAATTCACCCCAAGGGGATTCTCGTTTGATCATGGTAGAACCACTAAAAAAGCGATAAGACGTATTGCAAGGGGTATTCCACCCTTAGAGGCAGGAGGAGATGAGGAATGGGATAACGGTAACGGATCCCTCATGAGGATACTACCGGTCGTTTTTTACACCTACTTCAATATCAACAACAAACATGAAAGACTGAGAGTAATACATGAAGTTTCAAAAATAACACATGCTCACCCAAGGACACTAATGGGCTGTGGTATATACTCCTTGATGATTTGGAATATTCTCGATGGAGTGGATAAGATGAAGTCTTATTACAAATCGATCGAGGAGAGTAAGGAAATCTACTCAGGAGAATATTACCTCAACGAGTGGAAGCACTATGAAAGAATTCTGAGTGGGAACATACACGAATTCGGTATAGATGATATAAAGGGAAGTGGCTACGTTGTTCACACCTTAGAAGCTGCTCTTTGGGCTTTCCTTAGAACCAGCGGTTTCGAAGAAGCAGTGAAAGAAGTGGTGTCTTTAGGAGGAGATGCTGATACGACGGGAGCCGTAACGGGAGGATTGGCGGGAACCTACTATGGTCTGGAAGCTATTCCAAGAGATTGGATAGGCAGAATCGAGAGAAAGGGAGAAGTGGAAAGTATCATTGAATCCTTTGTTGATAGTTTACCGGTAGACTTAGAAGGACTTTCCTGAAATAAAAAGCACCTTCATAACAGATCCTTAATATGCTCCTGGCATAATCTAAAAGAGCGTGTTCATATATAGCGGGGTGAGACGATGCCATGGGTTAAGAAAGAAGATTGTATCAAATGCAAGATATGTGTGAACGTATGTCCTGTGGAAGGCGCCATAAAAATAGATCGGGAGGGCTATCCTGAGATAGACAACGATGTATGTCCAAGATGCGGTTTGTGTATGGAGAAATGTCCTAAAAATGCCATCAGACCAAATTACGAAAATCCCTTGCTAAGAGGTCGTGGCAGGTTCAGAAGAGGTTGGGGAAGAGGTAGAAGGAAGTTTTGAGAGAGGTAATCCCTCTTCCCTCAAATCGCCTTAGGATATCCTCCCGGTGATAAAATTTCATAGCGATTTGATCTCGCTGGAGGTGAATGAACTGATCAAATTTTTTAGTGTTCTGCTTGTCGTGATCGTCTATATAACATCCCAACTTATTATCGCCATTCTCAGAATTCGTAGTGTAACAGTTTCAATATTCTGTCAATCTGTTCTCGGAGTTCTTCTTGGTTTTGTGTTATCATTCTTTTTGCTCGATCTTCCTTCGTTCTCCTTCTCTCTAGCCAATTTCCATTGGTTTCTTATAGTTCTCCTGCTATCTGCTTTTATAATGAAAGGTCAAAAGAGCTTGAGATTAAGGTACTACATCGATCGGAAGATTCTTTTCTTCATAACAGCAGGTTTCATTGCACCGCTGTCTGAAGAAATATTTTTTAGATGGCTTGTTCTCTTTCTAAGTGGGTCCATCTTCGTGAGTTCTTTGCTTTTTTCTTTAATGCATATTATGAACGTCATATCCCGTCTTGAAAGATTTTCAATGATAAATTTTCTATACAGATTCGTCATAGGTTTGATACTATCTGATTCGGTCATGAAATCGCGAAGTCTTTTTCCAGCTGTTCTATATCATTCCATAAACAACATCATCGCCTTTTTAACGATATTCGGGAGGGATGCAGATGTTGATAACATTCGAAGGCATAGATGGTTGTGGGAAGACGACACAGGTGAATCTTCTAAGCGAGTATCTGAGGAAGAAAGGTGTGGAACACCTGGTGACAAGGGAGCCGGGTGGGACGAAGGAAGGGGAGAAAATCAGGGAGATTCTGATGAAGGAGGATCTAACCCCTCTTGCTGAACTTTTTCTGTTTCTCGCATCACGTGCTCAGCACGTTGAAAGATTCATTATACCAGCCCTCGAAGCTGGTAAAATCGTTCTTGTAGATCGGTTCATGGATTCAAGTGTGGCCTATCAGGGTTTTGGCCGGGGTATTGGAAAAGATACTGTGAAGAGGAGAGTACGAAGAGGTTATCTTATACTCTCAAGAGAAGAGAAAGAAAGGATAGTTGTGATAGATGGTAATATGAAACCGGAAGAGATTCATAGAAAAATCGTTGAGGAATTTGAGAAAAGGTGGAGGGATCTCTCTTGATGGTTTTTCATATCATGCTTTATGAACTGAAGAGGATTTTCAAGCGTTTTGGATCGATCATGATGGTGTTCATCGCTCCCGCTTTTGTGGTGATATTAACATCTGCCTTTTTTTCGAGTTATGAACTCCAAACTATGAAACTCGGTATATACCTCGAAGATAAAAGTCTTCCAGCCCGGCTCACGATGAAGCTTTTGACGAGTTTTTTCAAAGGAAAGAGTGTGGTCGAAGTCTCGAAAAATTTCAATGACCTTCTGATAAAGGGAGAACTGAATGCTGTGATTGTCATCCCAAAAGATTTTACCCAGAAGCTGTACAAAAAGCAGCGAACTTACCTTCCTTTTATACCGAGTCCTGTGGATCTTCAGGTAGCCTCCGCAATATACAGAGTGGTGAATTCTCTTTTTGCTGATCTTGAAGGAAGTGCATTTTTTGACCCTCAGATTTTAAAATACTTGTCTGTGGATAGAGGATATCCTTCGCCCAGACTTATCATGAAAAACTCGAAAAAATCCATAGATTTTGAATCCCTGATCTCACCCTCAGTGATATTCTTCTCGAGTGTCCTTGTCGTGATATCTTTACTCTCGTTATCCGTTGTGAGCGATGGTGAGAGAGGAATACTTGATCTTTACATATCCATGGATTTGAAATGGTGGGAATACTCCCTTGGAAAGATAATTTCCTATACTGTCCTTGGCTTCACCATATCCATGTTGGCGTGTATCATTCTTCTTCTGATAACGAACACCAACATTCCTGTTGAATGGGTTTTGATCCTTTCCTTACTCAACGCTCTCTTTCACTCATCGATTGGTTTCATTGTGTCGAGCCTTTCACCAACCAGGAACATCGCAAGTCTTGTGGCGGTGTCTCTGACAGGACTCTTCTTCTTCATGAGTGGAACAATAGTTCCTGTTAGTTCTCTTCCTGAATCCTTCAAGATGGTATCTGTGAGAACTTTCCCCTTCAAAATCGTTTATGTCCTCAGGAAGATACAACTTTACGGTGCCTCTGGTATATCCAAGGAAATTCTGTATCTTCTTTTGTGGTGCTCCATATCTTTAGCCCTGGCCATCTTTCTTGGTAAAATCCCTTTAAGAAGGAAGTGATCACATGAAGATACTGGTGATCTCAGATACGCATGGATCACTGGCCAGAACAATGAAAATCTTCTCTTTGGTGAGGGATCCTGATCTCGTGTTTCATATGGGGGATGTTCTATACCACGGCCCGCGAAACCCTATTCCTGAGGATTACAATCCTTCGAAATTGGCTGAGTTTTTGAGGGGGAAAAATATAAGTTACGTGAGGGGAAATTGTGATGCAGATGTAGATATAATGCTTCTGGGTCTGTCTGAGATCCCCAGGATAAGTGTGGAATACATAGGAAATTTCAAGATATTGAGAATGCACGGAGATCAATTCAATGAAAACGATCTTTTAGATGTTTTAAAACACCGTGGGTGCAACGTTCTCATATATGGTCATACCCACATTCCCAAAATAGAGAAGAGAGAAGAGTTCGTTATTTTCAATCCAGGTAGTCCTTCTCTTCCAAAAAAGGGAGATGGAAGTTTTGGAATCATAGAGGTTCTTGGAGATTCCATGATTTTCAGATTGTTGGATCTGGAAGGGAGAGTTCTAGAAGATGTTACTTTCCCCTAAGGGGTGGAGGAAAAATTGAACGACATTGAGAGAAAGATCGTTGAGGATCTTCAAAATAGGTTGAATATCACCTTTTTTAAAGAAGAACTTCTATTTGAAGCACTGGTTCATACATCCTACTACAACGAACAGAGGCAAAGTGGTAGAGTGGAAATTAGGTCAAACGAAAGGTTAGAGTTTTTAGGAGATGCTGTTGTAGATCTCCTGATATGTGAAATCCTGTACAAAGAGTATCCGGATCTGGATGAGGGTATGATGGCGAAGATAAAAGCGGCTGTCGCGAGTGAAGAGGTTCTTTCCGACATTGCTCGTTCTCTGAAATTGGGTAGTTTCTTGTTCCTTGGAAAGGGAGAGGAGAAAAGTGGGGGTAGGATGAGAAATTCGATACTTGCGGACACCCTGGAGTCCTTGATAGCAGCCATATACATGGATTTAGGATATGAAAAGGTAAAAGAACTCTTCTGGGAAAGATTCAGATTCTATATAAACGAAGTTCTTGAAGGAAGGAAACTCTTCGACTACAAGACAGCGCTTCAGGAGATCACACAAAAAAGGTATCATGTTATACCAGAGTACGCTCTGATCAGGACAGAAGGCAAAGGACATGATAAGGTTTTCTTTGTCGAGGTGAGAGTTAAGGGGGAAACGTATGGAAAAGGTATTGGGAAGTCGAAGAAAGAAGCTGAAAAGAAAGCCGCAAAAGAAGCATATGAAAAGCTGGTGAGAGATCGTGAAGATAATACCGGTTTTCCTTCCCTACGCGGGATGTAAGAGAAGGTGTGTGTTCTGCGATCAGATAAGTGCAACCGGTGTGAAGAGAATTCCCACCTTGGAAGAATTGGACAGTTTAGTAAGGGAATACGAAAAGACAGGTAAAGGATACGAACTCGCATTCTATGGAGGAACGTTCACCGGCCTTCCTGAAGACAAACAAAAAGAATATTTAAAGTGGGCTCAAAAATGGATAAATGAAGGTGTAGTGGAAAGCATAAGGATCTCAACCAGACCAGATGAGATAGATGAAGAGAAGTTGCTCTTTCTGAAGGACAACTGCGTGAAGATCGTGGAGATCGGGGTTCAATCGTTCTTTGATGATGTTCTTGAAGCTTCAAAGAGAGAGTATACGGCTGAAGATGCTTTAAAGGCTTGTCACTTGGTAAAAAAAATGGGACTTGTTTTGGGAGTACATCTGATGATAGGGCTTCCAAAGGATAGTAGAGCCAAAGATATCGTTTCGGCTTTGAAATGTGTCGAGGTAAGATCAGATCTTGTAAGAATTCATCCAGCACTGGTGTTCAAAGGTGCCGAACTCTTCCGAATGATGGAAAAAGGGCTTTACACTCCCATGGATTTGGAGGAAGCTTTGGATATAACCTCAGATATGGTGATAATTCTAGAAGGCCACGGTGTGAAAGTCATAAGATTGGGATACTACGTTCCGCAGGAACGAATACATACTGTGATGGGAGGACCGTATCATCCTTCCTTTGGTGATATGGTGAGAGCACGTGTTGTTAGAAAGGAAAAGGGAGACAGTTAACTTTCAGAGAAGTTTTGAAAATCGTTTCGGGGGTGATCTTATCTCAGGTTACCTGATAATGGGGATAATCTTTATTGGCATCTTGGGGTTACTCATCAGAAGAAACATAATAATGAAACTGCTGTCTCTAGATATAATGGGAACAGGTGTCGTCAGCTATTTCGTCTATATCTCATCGGAGACCGGTACCGT
>MZGO01000087.1 GCA_002084985.1 Thermotoga sp. 4484_232
TAAAGTCTTCTACGAACACCGTTAGCTCTCCTGTTTTACTTTTAAACGGGAAACCCTTTATACCAACAACATCCCCTATATTGACGTATTTTTTAAATACCTTGAATTTTTCATCCCCTACCGCTTGTCTGTTTATGTATATCTGCACCCTTCCCGTTGAGTCCTTTATATGAAAGAAAGAGCTTTTTCCATGATGCCTGATCGATATTACCCTCCCAGCGACGGAGAGTTTCTCATCCTCTCTGGCCTCACCCACATTCAAGGTTTCTTCATACTTCCTTCTTACATCCATCGTTGTATGAGTCTTTTCGAACCTATAAGGATAGGGTTCTATCCCCATCTTTCTTAGTTCCTCTACTTCTTCTATCCTGCGTCTTCTTACCTCTTCTATCACCAAATCACCCCCATCATTCTGGTCCTATTCCGATAATTTCATAACGGAACGTTCCTTTAGGAGCTTTTACTTTCACAACATCCCCTACCTTCCTACCCAACAGACTCCTTCCGAGGGGTGAATCAGAGCTGAGTTTTCCGTTGAATATATCCGCTTCCTGGGGTGTGACCAGTCTGACTTTGTATTCTTCATTGGTATCCAAATTTCTAAGGATAATCCAGTGTCCAAGTCCCACCTCACTGGCTTCCGCATTTTCTATTATCTGAGCGTTGTTCAGAATCTGCTCTATTTCCATGATCCTACTTCCTATTCTTCCCTGCTCATTCTTCGCAGCCTCGTACTCAGAGTTCTCTGCAAGATCTCCCAACTCCCTCGCTTCTTTTATCCTCTCCGATATCTCGTACATGAGCTTTCTTCTCAATTCTTCAAGTTCTTTCTTCAAACTCTCGTAACCCTCTTTCGTTAGGTATATGACTTTTTTCATCTCTTCACCTCCCTTTCTTTCTTCAATTCCTTGACAATATCCAGAAATTGATCTATTTCTCTGAAATCCCTGTAAACAGAGGCGAATCTAACATAGGCAACTTGATCTAATTCTTTCAAACCGCTCATGACCAGTTCACCTATGACTTTTGTACTCACCTCAGGGTTTCCCATCTTTTGGATTTCAAGAACAACCCGATCAACCAACTTTTCCATATCTTCGTAAGTTACAGGCCTTTTCTCACACGCTTTCAATATTCCCCTCATTATCTTACTTCGATCGAATTTTTCCCTTCTTCCATCTTTCTTTACAACCAGGACCGGCCCCACTTCGTATCTCTCATAAGTTGTGAACCTTGCACCACATTTTGGACATTCTCTTCTTCTTCTGATGACAGCTCCGTCGGATGTTGGCCTTGAATCCAGAACTTTGGTATCCTCATAACCACAGAAAGGACACTTCACATTTCATCGCCCCCTATTCTGGAAGCGATATCCATGATTTTCTTGATCCTTCTATATACCATCGCTTTTGTCATCGGTGGATCCATCAGATATCCTAGTTCCCTAAGGCTGAGGTCTTCGTTCTCAAGCCTTAAAACAGCTATTCTTCGTAATTCCTCAGGGAGCACCTCCAAACCTACACTCTCTATTATCTTCCTTATAGCCTCTATTTGCCTGGCATTACTCGTTCCCACTCTTACAGCATTCGCAGATATGAAATTCAAGCTTCTGTTGACATCAGACTTTATAGATCTTTCTTCCACTATCTTCTCGTAGAATTTTACACTCTCGTATGCACCTACTATATTCAAAAATTCAATTATATCCCTTGACGATTTGATATAGATTCTGAAGTTATATTTTAAGCTGACTATGTTGGATTTTATCCCAAAAAGTTTTAAAAGTTTTTCTTTAATGCTTTCTAAAATTCTCTTGTCAAACGTGCTCATCTCAAGATGGTAGTGGTAACGAGGATCGGTAACAGATCCTGAAGAGAGGAAAAATCCCCTCAGTTAAAATATCAGGTAGGATACCTTCATTCCTCAGATTCAGAACTATCCTCTTTCTTCCTAACCTCTCCTCTTTGAATATCTCTAAAGATCTCTCACACAATTTAAGGTATCTAATAATCGTTACGAGATACCAGAATATCTCCACGTCTCAATTCCACACTACCTCTAGCCTTTATGAACCCTAAAAACTCATATTTCACTTCATCTTTTGACAGGATTGGGAACCTAACGAGCTCATCTTTCACTTCATCGGAAAAGGTTGAACGCTTTGTTCTCAACTTTTTTCCCTCCATCCCATCATTTTCATCAGAGTTTTGGCAAGTTTCATTGGATCATGTCTTACTTTAACTCTCCCATCATAGGGATCCTTGATAGTACAAAGCAAAGGCTCAACAACGACCATTTTGTCCAGATTCTCTAGATCCAGCACTACCAAATCTGCCCCTTCCTTTCTGTATCTTTCAAGTATATCATCTGATGGCCTTTGGGAATTCGCTATTATGAAATCAACCTCCTTTCCAAGATATCTCTCGATTTCTTTGACATGATCTGATAGTCTATACCCCACAGTTTCACCCGGTTGTGTCATGATGTTGCAAACATAAGCTAGTATCGCATCTCCATCTTGTATGGCTTCTTTCACTCCCTTTACCAAAAGATTGGTTACAACACTCGTGTATAGACTTCCAGGACCTAATATGATCATGTCGCTTTTTCTCAGAGTTTCCAAAACTTCAGGGAGGGCTTCCGTTTCCCTGTCCAACTCCACTTTCACTATCTTCCCTTTTTTCTCAACAATTCTTGTTTCTCCCACTACTTTGCTCCCATCTTCAAAGAACGCTACAAGACGTACCAGATCTTCACTCACAGGAAGAACCTTTCCTTTTATGGCCAAAATCTCTGAGAGGATCTTTATGGCACCTGAAAAACTACCTGTCATCTTTGTAAGAGCCGCTATCATGAGATTTCCTACCGTATGTCCTTTGAAACTGCCGTTTTCAAAACGATAATTCATGAGCTTACCAAGTAAATGCTCGTCCTTTGCCAGAGCTACGATATTGTTTCTTACATCTCCAGGTGGTGGAATCCTTAGCTCTTTCCTTATGGTCCCAGAGCTTCCTCCTTCGTCAGTCACGGAGACCACTGCTGTTATTTCCACAGGAAATTCCTTCAAACCTCTTAGAAGCATTGAAAGACCTGTTCCTCCACCTATAGCGGTTATCTTCATTCTATCCCCTTCCCAAGATCTCTGTGTTCCTCCAAAATTGATATACCGATCTTGCTGATTTCCTCGGCTATTCTTCGAGCTATGTACACGGATCTATGTTGACCACCGGTACAACCGATTGCCACTGTTAAACTTTTCCTTCCCTCCTTCGAATACTCATGAAAAGCCGTTAGAATTATCTTAACTATGGATTTCACGTATTCTTCAACCTGGGGGTATTCTTTAAAAAACTCCCTCACTTCTTCATCAAGCCCTGTTTTGTGTGAAAGATTCGGATGGTAGTGCGGGTTCGGGAAGAACCTCGCATCAAAAACAAAATCGGCATCCATTGGGATGCCGAATCTGTAACCAAAACTCATGATTCTTATTATCCCTTCTTCCCATTCTGCTTTTAAAATTGAGAGGAGTTTTTCCCTCAGTTGATGAGCATTCAATCTGGAAGTATCTATCACATGATCTGCTATTTCCTTCAAATCCATCAATTTTTCTCTTTCAACCTCTATAGCCTTCTCAAGGCTCATTCCATCTTGTAATGGATGCTTCCTCCTGGTCAGTGCATATCTTCTTAAGATCTCTTCTTTCGATGCTTCAAGGAATATAACCTGGGCTTTCAATTTATCTTTCAATCTTTTTATCTTCTCCACAGGATCCCCGAATATTTCACTCCTTATATCGACAACTATTGCGAATTTCTCTATCGTTGAGCTCATAAGAAGTCTCGTCATTTCTTCGATGAGAGCGGTGGGAATGTTATCCATGCAGAAATAACCCAGGTCTTCCAGAAGACCGATGGCGGTGGTTTTACCTGCCCCTGAAAGTCCCGATACCACCAAAATTTCCTTCAAATTCCTTCACCATCCTTTCGAATTCCTCGAAAGATATCCCTTTTATGGTATATGAAACATTCACATCTATCATCTTCACCAATTTTTCTTCAAATTCATGAGCATCACCTGTGACAAAAAATTCCACACAACTCTTCTCTTCAGAATCCTTTAGATCCTTCTCCACAATACTGGCTAATTTTTCCGCAGGATCTATTACTTTCACCTCTTTCAGATACCTCTCTACTACGTCCTTAAAATACAGGAAGTGGGTACACCCCAATATCAGAACGTCGGGTTTGAATTTTTTTACATCTTTCAGGTAATGTTTAACCAGGTCCTCAGCGATTCCGCTACGAAATCCCCCTTTCTCGATCATCGCCACCAAGAGTTGTGCGGGCTTTTGCAGAACTATAGATGCATCTCTCAATTTTTCTTTGTACACCCCGCTTTTAACGGTAGCTTCTGTGGCAAGGATCGCTATCTTTTCACCCTTCACACCATTCACAGCCGCATCAATAATGCTGTAATAAGGTACTGGAAGCCTATCGGCAAACGAATTGATAACACTGTCTATGGTGTTACAAGCAGAAACTATGATATCCACGTTCTTATTCAGAAGAAAAGATATTATCTCCAGCGTGTATCTTTTCAAAGTCTCCAATGGTTTCGTTCCATACGGTGCTCTATTGGTGTCAGCAAGATATATATAACAATTATATGGAGCTCTCCTCAAGAGCTCCCTTAAAACAGTAAGACCCCCTACACCCGAATCAAAGAGTCCCACTCTCATCCTTTTTTTCCACCTCAAGACTTCTAGCGATTTTGGAAGACAATTTCTTTATTCTCTCAGAAAGTCTGACATTCTCCAAAGCCAGATTTGCCAGCATAACGAACAGTATCTGTTCTATCCCCACTTCATCCACATATTTCTCGTATTTTCTGAACTCGTTTTTAATCTTGTCTACGACCTTAAGGTACGTCTCTTCATCTTCATCAGTTGTTAGAACGTACTCTCTGCTACCCAGTTTGATGCTCACCTTCTTCCTCATCCCACACCAACTCCTGACCTGTCGTCATTGAGAGAAACTTTTGAAGCTTCGTGACCAGGGTGTTCAAAGACTTCCTATGACTCTCCAGTATCAATTCTAGCTCTTTCTTCTCCCTCTCAAGGCGTTCCACTCTTTCAACAGCACTATTCAATTCCTCCCATAACCTTTCGTTTTCACTTTTCATCTTTTTGTACCCTTCTATGAGCTTGTCCACAAGTTTTTCCAGCTCTTCTATCTCCTTCATAACAGATCACCCTTCCTCAGGATTATATCATCATTTTCACCTCGAATTAACTTTACCACAATCTTGTTATCTTCGGAAACAGAATATCATGGGTTTGTTATAATCATCACGAATCCAAAAGTTTGCAGGAGGTGTCTTATCTATGCCAAAATTTTTGAAGAAACATTATATAGCAGCTCCAGGACCAACGCCTGTTCCTCACGATGTGCTTTTGAAAGGAGCGAAAGAGACCATACACCACAGAACGCCACAATTCGTATCGATACTTGAAGAAACCCTTGAAAAAGCAAAATACCTCTTTCAGACGAAAAACACGGTCTATGCCTTTGTATC
>MZGO01000088.1 GCA_002084985.1 Thermotoga sp. 4484_232
GATTTTGAGTTCAATATACCCGATACCTTTTCATCCTGTGATCTGAAGATATCCTCAGCAAAGGACGATGAATTCATACTGCCCGGTGAAAGGGCGGTTGTTATCGGTAGGGAAAAAGGGAGGATAGAAGAAGTGTGGATACATCCTGTGAAAATCCTGAAAGAGATGAGAATAAGGGTAGATGGTGTCAGGATCGAAAAACTCGTGAAGGAAACGATCATAAGGCCAGAATATGTGGAGATCTTGGGAGAGAATCTCAGATACTACGTTATGACCTCCTTGAGGGATCCCGCTGTTTATCTTCACATTGATTTTTTGGATGATGATGTTCACTTGTTGGATATAGATTTTTCCATACCTTTCAGGATCATGTGGCCTTTCGATGAGAATTACTTCCATAAGGTTTTGATCGATACAAGGGAAAACATGGTCTCGGTTATGGATTGGGAAAAAAGGTATCAAGCTTTTTACATTTTTTCTGAAAAACCTATAAAGAGAAAGGTGATCACCAGAGGCAAGAAAATATATCTCCATCTTCGATTTCCGGTTAGAAGTAAAATTACCCTGGCGGTCGTTGGAAAGATGAAAGAAGCTCTGGCAGTTGATAGAATTCTCGATCTTGAATATCAAAACAAGACTCTGGAAAGATTCTTCGAGGATGTTTTAAAAAGGGTGAATGTGGAAACAGATGATAAGGTCCTCGAAGAAAGCTTGAAATGGGCAAAGATCGGCCTGAGTAGATTCCTTGTAAAAACACCTGGTTTGGGGAGAGGGTTAGTGGCAGGTTATGGAAAGTCCCTCCCTGGATGGTTCGAAGGAAGACCTGGATATGCCTGGTACTTTGGAAG
The DNA here is from genome assembly GCA_002084985.1 of Thermotoga sp. 4484_232. Next base: position 849 of record MZGO01000088.1, read on the forward strand.
GGATAGCGAATGGGTGTCTCTGGCTCTTCTGGATTTAGGAGATTTCCAGGCTGTGAAGGATAATCTCCTTCTTTTAATGAAATACCAGGGACCAGATGGGAAGATATATCACGAACTCACAACCAGTGGTTCTGTTCATTACGACGCCTCCGACTCAACCCCTCTTTTCATCCTAACTTTTGCAAGGTATGTAAAGTACACAGGTGATGTCAACTTTGCGAAAAGGTATTGGAATAGCCTCATGAAAGCGCTAAAATACGTTTCATCAACCGATAAAAACGATGACGGTTTGGTTGAGAACGAACGTGTTGGACATGGATGGATAGAAGGAGGAAGGATCGGAGTATCTCATACAACTTCGTACACAAACGCCATCTGGATAAAAGCCTTAGAGGAGATCATCGAAGTTGGAGATTTTCTGGGAAAGAATATGAGAGAGCAGAAAGAAATTTTAAAAAGAACAAGAGAAGCTTTCGAAAGATTCTGGGATCCAGAGAAGGGGTATTATTGTGTGGGGCTCGATGTATCTGGTAGAAAGATACCACACGAAACGATACTGCCTTCCGTTGGTATGATGTTTAACGTAATACCGGAGAACAGGAGAGAAAAGATGCTCGAGGATTTTGCAAGTAATGAGTTCACAACTGATTGGGGAGTCAGGTTAGTTAAGAAATCATCAGAAGTATTTGATCCTCGGGGCTACCACGAAGGAAGTGTGTGGCCGTTATTTACAGGATGGGTATCTCTTGCAGAGTATGAAAGCTGGTATTCGATAAATGGATACGTTCACATGATGAACAACGCTTTGGATTACAGAAATTGGACTAAAGGCTACATTTCGGAGGTACTTCATGGGAAAGTCTACAAACCTGCTGGGGTTTGTCCTTTTCAAGCATGGTCCCAATCCATGGTTGTACAACCCTTCGTCGAAGGGATGTTAGGGTACAAGCCTGATGCTCTGAAAAAGAGGGTGAATCTGAATCTGAGGATACCTTCTAACATCACCCGTTTAAGAGTATCGTCACTTCCTTTTTCCACAGGTTCAGTGAGTGTCATTTGCGAAAGAGAAGGAGAAGATATGTTTATAACGATCTTGAAAAGATACGACGGGGAGATCACCTTGAAGATGCGTGTGGGAATACCTCTTCTATCGGAGATAGAATCTGTTTTGGTTTGTGATAGAGCCATCGAATTTTCATACTATGAAAAGGGAGATAGAAAAGTTGTTGAAATTCCTGAGCAGATTTTGAAAGATTCTCTGACCCTTCATCTGAAACTGAAGAATTTTTCGGATGTGAAGCCTCCTGTACATGTTCCCAAACCTTTTTCAAGATCCAGAGGTACAAGGATCGTGGGGTTCATGAAAGAAGGTGAAAAGCTAAAAGTAATCTATGAAGGAAAGATCCCTCCTGAGATTGTGGGAGATGGTATATACCTTGTGAAGCGAAATCAAGATAGTTCGAAGTAGGTTTCATTCTGGATCACTCTGGTATCGCTTGTTAAAAAGATCACCTGCCTCTTCTCTGAGATCTCCTTGAGAAAGTCCTTCATGATTCCAATCATTCTATCATCGAGATTCACAAATGGGTTGTCGAGTATCAAAGGGAGATCAAGTTCCAATAGATCGTGGATGGATATCTTGTAAAGAAGTGACAGTATGTTCAGAAAAGCTCCACCCAGTATCTCAGATGGCTTGAACACTTTGTTCGATATGAAAACTCGCAAACTCAAATCGCTTTCTACGATGAAGTTATCTATATCTCTAGAAAACCTGCTGGAGTTTCTCAGAATCGATTCTGCCAGATCATCTTTGTAGGCGGAGATGATCTCTTCCTTGATGCTCTTCAAAAAACTCTCGACGTAAGGGTAGGCAGATATCCTGGCTTCCAGTCTCGAAAGTTCCTTTCTTTTCTCTTCTAACTTCAAAAACATGTCTTCTGGCGTTTCGAGGTTCGGTACTTTCAAACTTTCGAGTTTCTCTCTTTCCTTTTCTATAATTCTTTCGAGCTTTACGATCTCCTCATTTTCCTCCTTCATTTCCAATTCTTTCAGCATCATCTCGTATTTTTCAACATCCTTCCTTTTCTGGGCTATCGATTCTTCAATTCGACTTAAATTCTCCAATTCTTCGAGAATTCTTTCAACATCACCTATACTCTCACACCCGTTGTCTTTCAATATTTCATTCTTCCGCTTAACGAATTCTTCCAAATGAGCTCTCAAACTTCTCTCACGATTTGTGAGGTTTTCCAGTTTCATTTCCGCATCTTTCAGTTTCATGATGCTACCCTTCACCTTATTCAAATCTTCTTCAGCTTTAGCTAAAATACTCTCAACATCTTCAGACTCTTCATACCCCAAATCCTTGAGAATGCTCAAAATTTCTTTATCGATCCTTTCCAATTTGGGGGATGAGATAAGCATCTTCTCCAGTTTTTCTCGGAGTTCGTTGATGCTCTCAAAACCAGTTATACCCTCTATCCCCTTCAATTCTTTGAAAACATCCCTTCTTCTCCTCTCCAAATTCCTTATGGCTATGTTTGATTCTATTATCTCTTCTTCCACGCTATTGGCTTTCATTCTATCGAGTCTGATGGTAAAGATGTAAACTACGGAGAGGAAAGCCAGCGTAACGCTTCCTATGTGAAAGTATTTTGAAAACGTCATACCGAGTACCAAAAAGGTACCTGCTCCGATAAGAAATAACAAGCTCTTTATAAGATCTCTTCTTGTCTTCTTTCTTATATCCCTTAAATCTTTCTCTAAGGATTCTAGCCTGTAACGTTCCTTTTCCAACTCCTCACTTATTTCAGACAGCACACTGATTCTAGCCTGTAACGTTCCTTTTCCAACTCCTCACTTATTTCAGACAGCACACTCTCTACTTTTGAAAGCGTTTGATCTATGGAGATACTTTTCTCCCTCTTTTTCATATCCAGTAACAGACGAGCGTTCTTCAATCTTACTTCAACCTCTGTTATACTTTTAACAATTCGTTCAGTTCTTTGCTTAACTTTGATATCTCCTCACTCAGGATAATAGCTTCTTTTAGATTTTCTACACTGGCCTTTCTCAAGTGCGATCTTTTACGCCTTTCATCTTCAAGATACTGTATTTCTTTTTCAAGCTCTTCTAATTTCTTTTTGATCTCCTCAATTCTCCTTTTCTTATCCTCTTCAAATTTTTTTCTCTTATACTCGTAGTCTTTGGAAAGCTCTTTCAACCTTTTCTCCAAAATTATTTTTTCTCTCCTCAAAGAAAGGATCTCTTTTTTTCTCTCCTTCCATATATTCAGTTTTTCCTCAATCTCAGCGATTTCATCCATAACTTTTTTCTTCCGATCTACAAAGATACTTGGGCCTCGTTTGAGAGCATTCTCAATATTCCTGATCAGCTCTTTGTTTGAATACTTTTCTCTGAAAAGTAGAATGATCTTCCTGTCAACCGATTTTTCCATCTTTCCATCGTACGTCTCGGAAAGGAAGGAGGAAAGGTCAAAAAGATCTCTGTCGATCAAGTGAGCCTTTTCCGAGAGATTTATAACTTTTTCTCCTTCATATGTTTCTACAAAAAGATTCCCTCCAAAAACGTCGTGATACCAAGGCCTGTATCTTTCTATTTCTTCGGCTTTAGCTTCGCTGAGAAGGTATCGGATGAAATTTGCTAAAGTTGTTTTGCCTGCGTTATTTGGGCCATATACCAGATTCAGCCCTTCTCTGAACTCAATTTCGAATCCCTTGAATTTACCAAAACCTTCTATTTCCACCTTTCTCAGTCTCAACATTCTCACTCTCCTCGAAGCATCTCTAGAACGACCATTTTTTCAACTCTTTTTTCCAACCTCTCTAGATATTTCCGGAAGCAAATAGGTGATTCAGGTATCTCTTCATAAAGAGCTTTCACGTTCTTTAAATGCCTTATCTTTTCGACTTCAAGCGGCGTGAGGAAGGTGTTTAAGACGAAAAGCTCTTTTTCATTGATGAGATTTAAAGGAGATTCTTCGAATTCCTCTAGGATGTTGAGTTTTAAAGAAGGAAAGTCTAGATTGACTTTTGAAAAAGCCCTATTCTCGTAGATAACACAACTGGGAAAGTTGTTTATAGGGCTCGAAGAGAAATCTGTGGGTATTTCTATCCCCTCTATAAACACTTTTTCTTCTTCGATCTTGACCCAATCCTGTTCATCGTGGAAATAAACGTTGGGAGGAAGCTTCAAAGCACCTGTAAGTTCTTGGTCTAAAATCACGATTCTCCTATCTTTAGGGAACACTTCATCCATAAATGTTTCGAGCTCTTCAGGTAGAGCTGCTTTACCAAAAAGGTTTATGAACAGGTATGTACTGTCATTGAAAAGAGAGAAAACGAAAGAAATAAAAGCTCTCTTGACGTTATCTATCGTACTTGCAAAAAATACCTCTTCACCCTCACTATCCTTTACTTTTATATCTTTCAAAACAATGACTTTCAAACAATCCACCCCCTACCTGGAAGTGGTATTTGAGCTATTTTTAACTATCACTTTTTTAATCCGTCACTTATGAATCAAAAGGGTGTTACTTTTCTGATTTACGATCTCTGAAAGAATCCCCCCTATCCCCCCCTTGGATGGACCCGATGAAGTTAGAGAGGAGGGCCCCACCCCCTCCTCTTTTCATTTTTTGGGAATGTAGAGACTGAGGTCTTTCTCAAGATTATTTATTCTAGAGGTTTTAAGCTGAACAACTTTCGTGGGGTGGTACCTCCCCCCACTAACTCCGAATACCAAAGCGTAAACTCTGCCTGGTATACCCACAACTATCGTTGAGTCTGGTGGTACAACGATCGTGTACTCTGTTTCTATTTTGGGTTTTTTAAAATAGTAGAATCTGTATGGAGAAAGACCCGGTTTCAAATCCTTCGAGAAAAGGATCGTGTTTCCTTTCTTGACGGTTATCCACACTGGATCGTAGCCTATAACGAAGAACTTTATGTACCCAGTCGTCGGATCGTTGTTCATCTCCGTGAAGATGGCTTCCAGATCGACCACAGCGTTTTTGAAATAATTGACAGCGTTCACATATCTATCGAAAAGTGAGTTTGGAGCCAACATATTTTCCAATTTTGAAATTCTATCGGAATTGATAGATATTTTCTCACTGAGGGCACTTTTTACAACTCTCAATTCTTTCACGATTTTCCTCTCCATAATGAATGCGGAGATGGAAAAAACCATGGCTAGAACCATGGAAACAAGCAATAAAAACGCTAGAAAGGTCGTGATGAAATTTCCTTTTCCCATGTTTTCCCTCCATTCAGATTAGCTCCTTCAACAAGTTGAATATACTCGATTTCCCTCTGTCTTTCAAAATTCTCCTGACCTTTTGAACAGTGTTGTCTACCTTCTTAGGGGACACTCCCACATTTTCGCTTATATCTCTGTAAGAGTAACCGTTCAACCACATGGAGAATATCTCCTTTTCCTCCTCACTCAAAAATTTCATCACTTCTTCTATCAGATACTCTACAATCGCTTTTCTTGAGGTTGTTAACTTATAATC
>MZGO01000089.1 GCA_002084985.1 Thermotoga sp. 4484_232
ACCCTAACTTTAACAGGCTCTTTTTTTGCGTTCATGATCGTCACTTTCCAGGTTCTTTCTGTGTAGGTTCTGTACCTCTCGGATTTCAGGAGCTCTCCCTTGACCCTAACATCCCAGGAAGAGCCTAAAGAAAGGATCATCTCCCCTCTAACTGGGACGTCTTTCACATATCCCAAGTTCACAATAGCATCGCTGTCATCGATCTTTTTATGAAACCTAACAGTTCCTGCAGGGATTGGAAATCCCAGACCATTTTCTTCCGTGTTTTCTGCCACCTTACTGAAATTCATTTTTTCATAATCGAACGAGCCAGAGTTCACAGGGAACGAGAAACTGTAGATACTCTCCATTTTTTTAATCTTTCCAGACCCGAAAGAGACTCTCAAACCTTTCGATAATCCTTTCAAATGTCCTAAGGGATACACCTTCGTTTCCTCCACCTCAACAGGTTCTTCAATTCCCTTCTCTCTCATCGGAGCAGCACTTTTCATCATCAGAACTTCTTCAACTTTTTTCCTCTCGAAGAATCCGGATATCAAGAACACGTTCCCTTCATCCACAGGAATCACGGGTAGCAATGCCTTCGCCGTGAAACTTCCATCTTCCCAGATATCGTAGACAACACTCCATGACCCCTTTGTTGTGTAAAGGACTTCGACAGGTTTTTTTGATTTCACAACCAAAGTATCAGGGGTGGATCCTGGTGTTTCATACTCAAATATGTACCATCGTTTATCTTTCTCATCCCACAGATATGCCTCATTTTCCTTTTTCAAAACGAGAGGGTTTAAAGATACCACTTCTCCTTCCAAACCATCTAGTTCCTCAACAATCTTAACTTTCTTATTTTTCATAACATCATACCAACTCTCTTTTTTTCCAGGAATAGCGTACCATTCGTCAGCATGCAGAACATCCATAACCTGCAATCCTTCAGAACAAGTGATTTCCTTTGTTCCTTCGACTTCATACCTATCAACCACTATCACGTTCCCATTGTAAATCAGAATGGTTGTTGAAAACAACACTGTTGATAGGGTTATCAGTAGCAATGTGACACTTCTCATAAGAAACACCTCCTATTCTATGAAAAAGGATAGTAAATTCACTGACAGAGGGAGAAAACATATCAGCAAGAATAAAGTATCAGAGGATTTCCATATGAGTTCGACATAGGAAGATCTCTCCGCATCCACCTTGTACAACCTCGATTCCATAGCGACAGCAAGTTCTTCAGCTTTTCTCATGGCAGATACAAATAACGGAACAATCAGAACCACCATCATTTTCAGTCGATCTGAGAGTTTCCCTCTTTCAAACGATGCTCCCCTTGCTATTTGAGCTTTCGCTATTCTGCCAGCTTCCAAAGCCAAAATGGGAACGAATCTCATAGCTATAGTTGTAACCATCCCAAGCTCGTGTCCGAATCTTCTCAAACCAATCAAAGCAAGGAGCTTCTCAAGAGCTTTTGCTATCATCAGAGGAGGGGTGGTGAAGGATAGGAGCTCTGCAACGAGTAATACCAATATCAGTCTTATAACTATATAAAGGGATGATACCAATCCTCCTGTTGTTATACCTAGGATCAAGATCCTGCCTTCTTTGACAGCAAACAGCTGTATCACACCTGCTAGCAGTATCAAAAGCCAGAGCCCTTTGAGTCCATAGAAGTAAGGTTTGAACCCTATATCACTTTTCACCATCAACAGAACGATCAAACACACAGGAACTAGATAAAGCATGAGAGAAGGAACTGTGAGTATTCCTGAGATGAGAATCAAAACTCCTATCATCTTGGACCTGGGATCGAGTTTGTGTATAAGAGTATCTTTTGGTATGTATCTACCAACTATCACGAAATTCATTCTCATCTTTTCTTTCCTTTCTTTTTCTTTTTACCCTTCTTTTCCTCTTTTTCTTCCAAGAGTTTCTTTATCCTTTCAAGCTCCTTTGACACAAGGTAGTTAACACTTCCTTTTTCGTACACACCTTTCTTGGTGAGCTTACCTGCTTTTCTTCCTGTAACGATCTCAATAGCTTCATCTACATTTTCAACAGCCCATATGTGAAAAATACCTTTTTTCACCGCCTCCAGTATCTCATCTTTCAGTACCAGGTTCTTTATGTTCCCCCTGGGTATTATCACCCCTTGATCTCCACTCAGTCCCCTCATTTTACAAGTTCTGAAGAATCCTTCCACCTTCTCGGTTACACCTCCGACAGGCTGAACCTCACCATGTTGATTTATCGATCCTGTCACTGCTATACCCTGTTTTATCGGAACCTTGGAGATGGAGGAAATCAAGGCAAGAGTTTCAGCAAGCGAAGCACTATCTCCTTCCACAACCGTGTAGACCTGTTCGAAACTGATCGATGCACTGAAGGATATAGGAGTCTTTTGAGCATATTTACTTCCAAAGAATCCTTCTAAAATCAAAACGGCTTTTCCATGAATCTTTCCACTGAGATCCGCTTCTCTCTGTATGTCAACAACTCCCACTTTCCCAAGATAAGTCTTCGCTGTTATCTTAACTGGTATCCCGAAAGAGTGATCACCGAGTTCTATAACGGTTAAACCGTTTATCTGCCCGATTTTCTCACCTGTCACCTCCACCATGAGATCGTATTCTTTCAGCATGTCGTCGTATTTCTCCTGAAGCAACCTCACTCTCTCTTCCATAGACTCTATTGTGGTTACTATGTCTTTTTCATCAACAATGTCCTTTTTCGACATCTTAGCCATTGTTCCAGCCTCTATGATGAGTTTTGAAATTTCCCCAAATCTTGTTGAGAGTTTTGTTCTATCACCGGAAAGCCTTGTTGAATACCATAAAACACGTTTGACAGCATCTCTCGTCAGGTGGGGTAGTTCGTGCTCATCACATATGGACGATATGAAGCTGAGATAATCTCTCACGTTGGATTCGTTGTTTTCCATCTCCCAATCGAATTCCGCTTTTATTTTGAAAAGTTTTCGAAAATCCTCGTCATAGGCGTATAAGAGTTCGTACATAAGAGGCGTTCCTACCATGAAGACTTTCACATCTATCGGTATTGGTTGAGGTTTCAACGTCATAGTGGAACTGAAACCCAAGACATTTTCCAGATTTTCTATTGCCAACCATCCACTCATCAGCGTTCTTTTCAGACCCTCCCAAACATGTATGTTCCTTAAAACATCCTCTGCATCCAAAATGATGAATCCTCCGTTCGCCCTGTGAAGTGAACCGGATCTTATCATGGTGAAATCTGTTTGGAGGACACCAAGTTTTGTGTAATATTCCACCTTACCGAACAAGTTCGAATAGGTTGGATTCCTTTCATAAACAACAGGAGCGCCTATGGAATTGCTGTTATCCACGATCAAGTTAACACTGTACTTCTTCTTGTAAAATTCCCTCTTCTCAGGTTCTTCGGATCTTAAATCCTATCTCCTTTCTCTTTTCCTCAGGAAGGAGCTCGTATATGTCGGGAGTAACGGGTTTTCCATCCATCATGGGAATTGTCAACACGCCTGTCGGGGTGAGCTGGATGGAGAATCCCAGTTCCCTCGCTTTCATCTTCAGCTTTTCCCAGAGCTCATTTTTTGCCTTGGTGTACTCATCCTCAATTTCCGCTCTTTTCGAAGCATATTCCTCACTTTCAAAAAGTCTGTTCAAAGCCTCGATGACCTCGTCTATGAGATTTCCCATATCTTTCTTGAATTCTTTACCTAGCCCCGGTTCCAATGAGAAAGCTTTGGGCGATTGAGGATCGTCGAAATTGTAGACATAAGCCCAATCCCGGGGCCTCGGTCTGTTCTTCGCAACCTCTCTCAATATGTTCTGGACGAAGGTTCTCCTACCTGTCCCTGTTGGACCTGCTACGAAAACGTTGTATCCTTTTTCCTTTATCTTGAGTCCAGTTTCAACCGCTTTTCTTGCTCTTTCCTGCCCTATCAGGATCCTGCAACTAGGGAACTCCTTGGTCATATTAAACTCCGGCAAAAATTCATCACTCGTGATCAGATCTTCATATGAGAGTTTTTTCATCCTATCCCTCCTACTTCATAAGGAATATAACGTATATGGAAGCAAGAACAAGATTTGGAAGCATTGTTATAAATCCCTCTTTAAAGAACTTACCAAAGGATATCGTTTGACCGGAGTGTTTTTCAAGAAGAGATATTCCAACTATATTCTGGACTGCACCGAGCGGTGTTAAGTTAGTTCCAAGGTTCGCACCGAGTGCAAATGCCCACCAGATATTGGGTGAGACGCCCGATGCCACTAAAAGCTTCAAAGCTGGCGCGAGTATCAACGTTCCTGGAACAGCACTCAAAAACGGTATTATAAAGGCTGAAAACCACATGACGAAGAGTCCTAGGATAACAGGATGACCTTTGAAGATGCTGAAAAACCTCGATATGGAGGATATGACGCCTATCTTCTCCAGCGAGTAGGATATAACAAAGAGTCCCATGTAAAAGAACAGGGTATCCCAATCTATCTCTTTGCTGAACTTCTCAAAATCCGCATCCAGTAGAAGAAGTAGAACGCCAGCTCCAAGAAGAGCAACTATTGAGAGATCGATCTCTATCACAGAGTGAAGGGAAAATCCCACCAGAACCATTAGGAATATGGGAAGAGCTTTTTTCAAGGTTTTGAGGTCTGTTATGGCTTTCCTTGGATCCATTGCGGATATGCTCTTCAACTTCTCCTTCATTTCGGCTGTTATTTTGAGCCTTTTTCTGAAAACCATGAACGTCATCATGAAGGCAACAACGGCAAAACCCCCCAAGTTCTTCAGAAATTCGTTGAAAGATAGCCCGCTTATCGAACCAAGAACTATGTTCAGAGGACTTCCAATGAGTGTGGACATCCCACCTATGTTGTCTATGAAAATTGTTAAGAGTATAAGTGGAACGGGGTTCATACCCATAGTGTCAGCTATCAGGAATATCATGGGTGATAAAAGGATGATGGTTATGAGATTGTCTAGAAAAGCTGAAACCAGGAAGACAAGAATCATAAGAAGTATCAAAGTTTTCCAAAAACTCCCACCAGCAAACCTTATCATCTTAACAGCAGCATACTGAAAAAAACCTGTACCTTTTAAAACAGCGACGATTATCATCATACCAAGGAGGAGCCCTAAAGCGTTGAAATTCACAACCTCTCCTATGTTCTCAAGATTCAATCCATCAACTGCTTTCACAGCGAACAGAACAAGGGAAAGTGTAAGGACTATTATCGATTTTTTCACTTTTCCAAAGATTATGAAGTAATAGGCGAGTATTGCGATGATCAGTACCAAAATGGAAGACATCATTGAATCCCTCCTCCTTTCTCACATGTGGAAATTATAACTCTTTGACCTTCTCCCAACACCCTAGAGGGTGTGGGATTTCTCTTTAGACGAAGTCTGGTGCCTGTAGCACCCTTATTCGCCTCGGGTGGCCAAACCCACTATCCCTCACTGGATTCGGGACTACTCTAAACAATATGTTCCTAATCAACCACTTCAACTTTGATTCCGTATTCTTTGGCCTTGTATTTGATCATCTCAACCATCTTCCCAAAGAAAGCATGATTTGCGATGTTCCACAGTTTTGCTGTGGAATAGCTGAGGTGTCCTATGATAATTTGTTGGTCTTTGGAAAGCTTTCTCGTTATATTCAGAACCAACACACGTGTGCACTGCATAGCGATTCCATTATACCAGCTTCGCCATCGCTGTATCTCAATCCCCTGAAAGGGATGGGGTTTAGCATCGGGTGGTTTATAATGGTATATAATAAATTCGATGTTAGAAAAACGAAAGGGTGATGCGCGTGGCAAAGGTTATAGTTGTCACCTCTGGGAAAGGAGGCGTAGGAAAGACGACCTTAACAGCGAATTTGGGATGCGCCCTTGCAAAACTCGGAGAGAAGGTATGTTTGGTAGATGCAGATGTCGGTCTGAAAAACTTGGATGTCGTGCTGGGACTTGAAAATAGGATTGTTTACACTCTGATAGATGTTGTGAACGGCAGCGTTTCCGCTCAGGAAGCTCTCGTCAGGCACAAGATCTTGAAAAATGTGTATCTACTTGCCGCATCTCAAGTGGCAACCAAGGAAATGGTGTCACCAGATGATATGAAGAGGGTCATAAAAGAGCTGTACCCTCATTTCGACTACATAATAATAGATTCTCCAGCTGGAATTGAAAGGGGGTTCAGAAATGCAGTGACACCTGCCGAAAAAGTCCTTATCGTTACAACTCCAGAGATCACAGCTATATCCGATGCCGACAGAGTGATCGGTCTCCTTGAAAATTTTGGCTTTTCTGATGAGAACATCAAGATAGTCCTCAACAAATTCAAAGCATCGATGGTGAGAAGGGGAGACATGCTCACAACCGAAGATGTGGAGAGCACCCTGGCTCTGGAGATAATTTCCGTTATACCGGATTCTGAAGAGGTCATAATCGCGACCAACAGGGGGATACCTATAACTCTGGATGGAACAACCCAAATTGCTCGAAGTTTTGAAAACCTTGCAAGGAGATTAAGGGGGGAGAGAATTCCAATAGAAGAAGATCTCTTGATAGAAAGCAAAGGAATCGTATCTTTCATCAGAAAATTCTTCTCCAAATTCAAGAGGGGTTGATACCATGAGGTTTTGGTTCTGGAGAAGGAAAAAGAAAGAGAGTAGTAGAGAAACTGCAAGGAAAAGGCTTGAGAGATTGATCAGCACTTCCAGAAGGAGAGAGATAGGAATTCAGGAGATAATACCTGAGGATAAACTCAGCGAGGATTCTGAGAAGATAAAAGAAAGAATCGTAAGCTGGGTGGTTGAAACCTTTAACGTCGATAAAAGCAAGGTCAAGGTGGAATTTGAAGAGAGGAACGGTCATGTGATAATCATAACCAACGTATCTTTGGAATGAAGGAGGAATCGAGCATGCTGGGAAGCTTTTCGATAAGAACTACAAGAAGAAGTCAACTCGTCGATATAACTCATGAGGTTAGGGAAATCGTGAGATCGTCTGGGATCGATGAGGGATTGTGTGTTGTGTACGTTCCTCATACGACCGCCGGTGTAACTGTGAACGAAAATGCTGATCCATCGGTTAAAGAGGATATATCAAATACTCTGGAAAAACTAATACCTCATAGAGGAAACTACGCGCATCTTGAAGGCAATGCTGATTCTCATATAAAATCAGCCGTTGTTGGTCCTTCTCTAGTTCTGATAGTTCACAATGGAGATGTGATACTCGGTACCTGGCAGGGTATTTTCTTATGTGAATTCGATGGGCCAAGAAACAGAACTGTTTATGTGAGGGTTATGAAGGGGTGATAAAACTGAAAAAGAATCTGTTCATCGTTGGTCTCCCTGGTTCTGGAAAATCGAGTGTTTTGAAGATTCTGTCTGAGGATTTTGGCTATACTGTCATAGATGTGGATGAACTTGTGGAACTTGAAGCGGGTATGAAACCTGAAGAAGTCGTGAGAAACAACGGTCTCGAAGCTCTCAAGAAGATCGAAAGAAGGATCCTAAGAAGGTTGAAAAACGTAGAAGGGTACATAATCGCTACCATAGGTTTGTCACAGGATATACCGGATTCCTCAGATGTGGTTTATCTCAAACACCCCAGAAGTAAATCAATATCCAAGATGACCATTAAGTTCCAGTTCAAGAATGAAAAGAGGAAGAAAAGATTACTCGCGCTCTATGACGAGTTCCATTCCCATTTCTCAAAGAATTCTTCCCTCGTGATATCCGTCGAAGGAAAAAACAGATTTGAGATAGCAAAAATAATAGACGATTTCATAAGGAAGAGAAACTGACCCTCTCTTTCAATCTCTTTTCGATCTCATCCAAAAATACAACACTCGGTGGTTTGAATCCATTGAATCTTGAAGAGTATTCCACAGTGTAAGCCCCCGCGTTTATGAAAAATACGATGTCATCTTTCGTTGTATTCTCAGGTAAAAGAGCGTCGTAGTATATGACATCGACACTATCACAAGTGGGGCCTGCCAGAACGAATTTTTTCTTTTTCACATTTTCTTTGTCTTTAACGACAAGTTCATACCTGAACCCTTCCAAAGTTTCTGCAAGACCATGGAACACGCCTGAATCTATATATATCCATCCTTCCCCTTCTTTTTCGGATCTCAGTATAACTTTTGTGACCATTATTCCAGCATCTCCTACCATGTATCTTCCGGGTTCAACCGCTATCTCGATGTTTGGGACAAACCATAGAAATTCTTCCACCGCTTCGAATATCACCTTCGCTATTTCCTCGATAGACGGTATGGGTCTGAGGTGCCTTATCGGAAATCCTCCGCCAACATTTAAAAAGAACATATCCACACCGTTCCTCATCGCTTTTGCGAAAACCTTGGAAACCTTCTCTATAGCTCTTCTCCAACTGTACTTGTTGTAATTTTGAGATCCAACATGAAAACTCATGCCAATGGGTTTCAGTCTCAGTTTCTTAGCGTACAATACGAGATCAAGAGCTCGTTCCATCTCAACACCGAATTTTCTGGATAGAGGCCAATCGCTATCGGAGCCATCCGTTGCGATTCTTATGAAGACTTTACTACCGGGTGCGTTGTAAGCTATCTTTTCAACTTCCATCTCGCTATCGGCGACGTAAAGATCTATGCCCACATTGTAGGCGAACCTTATGTCGTGTTCTTTTTTTATCGTGTTTCCAAAGCTCATCTTCTTCGGTGATACACCCAGCATCAACAGTTTCTCTATTTCCCCTCGTGAAGCAACATCGAAATGAGAACCAAGAGAATCCAGAAGGGTGAGTATACGAGGATGAGAATTGGCCTTAACAGCGTAAAAAACCTTTGCCTTCCCCTTGAAGGCTTCCTTCATTCTGATGAAATTTTCCTTCACTATCTCCAAATCCATGATCAAAAAAGGTGTTTCCAAAATATCGGATGCCTTCCTCACGAGCTCGTTTATCCTCATCAGTTCCCCTCCTTGTTAGAATATTTAAACTCCATTTCTTTTCAAAGAAATTAAAGGAGGATGTCAACTTGGAACGTTGTCACTAAATCTTAC
>MZGO01000090.1 GCA_002084985.1 Thermotoga sp. 4484_232
TGGAAAATCTTGTTTCTCTGACACTCAAGAATCTCTTCGCTATATTCGATGATACCTGTCTCACGGCTCTTGCGATAATGGAAGACGAATCTGCCAGAATATGGTATATGGACGATTCCATGAAACTTCATGAAACGGTCCTTGATGAGGGTATAATCAAGTTCTCGTTGAAAGCGGAAAAAGAATATCTCGCCAACGATGTAGAAAAAGATGAGATATTCTATGATGTTACTGGTGTAACAAGATCTGCTGTTTCCATACCATGCTTTTAAAGAGAGTGACTTAGATTTTTTGAGGATATTCTCAAAATTGGTGGCGTTGAGTATCATGAAAACGGATCTTTACCTAGAATTGAAGAGAACCTACTTCCAAACAGTTGAAGCATTGGTGTACGCTGTTGAACTGAAGGATCCCTACACTCGAGGTCATAGCAGAAGAGTAGCGGATTACTCCATAAGAATAGGAGAGGAGTTAGGGTTTTCTAAAAAAGAACTGGAAGACCTTGAACTTGCTGCTCTCCTACATGATATAGGAAAAATAGGTGTAAAAGGGGCAATTTTGAATAAACCGACAAAACTAAGTGCCAAAGAGTTTGAAGAGGTTAAAAAACATCCTGTACTTGGTGAACAATTGGTAAGTAAAGTTGAAAGGTTGCGACGTGTTGCAAAGATAATAAGACATCATCATGAAAGGTACGGTGGAGGAGGTTATCCTGACGGCTTAAAAGGTGAAGAGATACCATTGGAATCCAGGATAATAGCCATAACAGATGCTTACGATGCCATGACCAGCGACAGACCATATAGAAAAGCCCTCTCTAAGGAAGAAGCCCTCAGGATAATTGAAGAGAACGAGGATCTACAATGGGATCCAAATCTTGTTCCGATAGCTATCAAGATATTAAAGGAGATTGGCAAGGGGTGATGAGATTGAAAAAAGTAATCGTTTTGGGGAAAATAAACATCGATGTGTTCTATTACGTTGATGATGTGAAAGTGGGGGGAAACCATGTTACCCAAAATACCCTTCTCGCACTTGGAGGGAAGGGAGCAAATATATCCATAGCACTCGCAAAACTGGGAGTTCCTGTTGGTATCATAGGGGCTGTTGGTGAAGATATATTCGGAGAAACGGCTTTGAAAGAGTTAGAAAAATACGGTGTGGACATTTCGAGAGTTATAAGGGTAAAGGGAAAAACGGGATTTACAACTGTTGTTGTGGATTCAAAAGGAGAAAACACGATGTTCAATTCCCTTGGGGCCAACGCTCATTTCTCTCCAGAACACATAGATTGGACCTTCATAGACGAATACGATATCCTGGTTGCACAGGCCGGTGTCCCTCCTGGTACTTTTCTGGAGATAGTTTCCATGGCTAAAAGAAGTGGCATGACTGTTTTTGTCGATACTTCCTATCCATCTGAGATACCCGAGGAAGCGTACAGCTACATGGATTACATATCTCCCAATCTCAGAGAGCTTGCTGGAATAACGGGATTAAACGATCCCTTGAAAGGCGCAAGGAAGTTGATAAACAAAGGTGTTGAAACCGTCATCGTTAAAATGGGAAAAGAGGGAGCTTTGATCGTTGATGAAAAAGATTCTAAGCATATAAAAGCACTAGATGTTGAGGCTGTGGATACAACGGGAGCAGGTGATGCGTTTGATGCTGGTTTCATATTGGGGAAAATAAAGGGACTATCAGATGAGGAAAGTGTAGGCCTTGGAAACGTGTGTGCTGCCATATCAGTAACCAAGAAAGGAGCCTCCACCTCATCACCATCGATAGAGGAACTCAGGAATTTTATAAGAGAAAGAGAATTGAATGTAAAAGGCTTATGATCCAGGAGGAAGTTGCATGATACTGAAACTCTCTTTCAGAAATTTCCTGAAGAATCTAAAACTTTCGATATTTCTCATCATAGGCACGATGATATCCTCTGCTTTGATAGTCGGTGCGTTGTCTGTCAATGATTCTATAAAGATGTGGAATGAGAGAAAGATAACGGAAAACTTTGGAGTGGCTGATGCAAGGATCGTACGGCGGGGAGTCTTACCATTTCAACAACTTCCGATACCAGAGTATGTGATATCCAGTGTTATGAAAAAAGGTTTTATCAGTAAAATCTTGCCAGCTAAGGAAACCTTGGGAAGAGTTGAGAAAAGTGGTATGTTCATGGATTGAGGTTTTGGTGGTGAAACATCGGGCTCTATTTTTTTAGATGAGGATCTTTTGAAGATGATGGGCCCTAACGTTCTCTACGTTTCATACAACGTTGAGTTAGATAGACATCCAACTGTCTCAAAGGAATTGGAAAGTTACGATCTCAAAGTGATGAACATGAAATATGAATTACTGAACTCCCCAGGAAACCAGGTTCTAGGCTACGTTCTTTTGGCTTTCAGTTCCTTTTCCATAATGTCCTCTGTGTTGATAGTCTACATATTCTATTCCAGTCTTTCATACGAGAGAATGAGAACATTGGCTACCTTAAAGGTTTTAGGTTTCACCAGAAAAGGTCTAACGAGCGTACTCCTTCTGGAAGGGCTCCTTTATCTCATTGTTTCGTCGGTGCTAGGATCGATCTTGGGTATCGTCATTGGGAAAGAATTACTTATTATGATTAAAAAATCGATAAGTTCATTCTTGGAGGGTACTATGATATATGTGGATGATATACCGTATGCGATATCCTTCAGGACCTTCGTCACAGGATTTTTCGTGGGAGTGTTCCTACCCTTCTTGATATTGCTTTTCTTTTCCTCAAAACTTGCGAAAAAACCTGCTGTTAACTTTTTGAGAGAGATGTTCACGGGAACAGAGAAAGCTAAGAGGAAGGGATCTGTGAACATTATTTTGATAATCACCGGTGTCTTCCTTCTTTTTCTGAAAAAAGATTACTTGGTGTTACTTGGAATCTCTTTGATCTCTCTGGGATTAGCCTCCATCTTCAAGCTTCTATCCTTACCCCTGGCACTCTTTCTGATATTTTTCTCAATTTATACGAACACAAGCGGAGTTTACGATCTACTTTCAAAAGGAGCTTCCTTCTTCATAGCTTCCTTTTTACTCGCTACAGGGCTCATTCCCATATTTAGAAATCTCTCAAAGAAACGTTCTTCTGTAACAACCCTTGTTGGACTTTCGTATGTGGAGCGATTCCCGAAGAAATCGTATATGATGGGGTTCATCTTCGGTATCATAATTCTCTTGATGACTCTTTTGTACACCATACCATACAATATAACGAATTTTGTGGATGATCGACTGAAAGAAGGACTATTCGGTTACGATTTCATGGTTTTTAAAAACCCGTTGAAGTTGCTGGATACAAGGGATCTACCAGTTGCAAAAGGATTAAAGAAGGTTTCTAGGGTTGAGGTAACTCAATTCGTGTGGAAAGGTAAAAAGAGGATCGTTGCCTTCGTGGATGATAACTTCCTGAGAGATTCCATAATACCGGCTGAGAAAGAAAAAACTTGGCGAGAAAGACTCAAAGAACCTGGTACGATTTTAATCGGTTTGTATCGGGAAACTCCCATTCCCGATAAAATATTTGGAACATTGGAGTCGTTTCCCTTTGGGAAAAAGCTTTTTACAAGATTTGAGGTAATAGGAAGTTACATGATAAAAGACATTCTGGTACCTGTAGATTTAGTTTCGCACATCAAAAATCTGCCAAAAGGTATTCGGGGAGTGAAGGTTCTCTTGGGAAAGATTGAAGATCCAAGAATAGTTAGCAAGTTGAAAAACACCTATATGGCTTCCTTTGACTTCCCTATATACGTTAAAGAAGAGTTCCTGAAGATTTATCGAGGGATTGAAAATGCTATATTCATATCCCTGTACTTGCTTTACTTTGGAATAATCAGTGGATTGACAGCACTTGTGATATTCACCATAAGGTCTGTGATGTCGAGGAAGAGAATAATAGGTATTCTGAAATCCATAGGAGTGGATTCCAAAAAAATATTTTTCATATTTCTCTTTGAGAACCTCACTCTCGTGATATTAGGTATAGTTGTTGGACTTCTATCAGGTTATCTGGAATCATCAGAAGTCATGGAGTACATATTCAACCTTCTAGGATCTGGAAGATTTTCATTCCCTGTATTCAGAGTCCTGCTTATGGTAATGTCTGTACTTTCTCTTGCTTTCATAGCCGTTGGTATTCCTTCCTTCATAGCCTCTAGATACTCTCCTTCCGAGAATCTAAGGGAGATTGAATAAAAACTTAGAATCATAAAATTAAAAAGGAATAGTCTTTGAGATATAGTTTGGTGTATAATCTTAATTAGGATAAGCTTATAAATCCTGGGAGGGATTGGATGTTATTGGAAGTAAAAAACCTAAAAGCTAGAACGAGGGAGGATAAGAAGGAGATCTTAAAAGGTGTGGATCTCAAGATTTACTCTGGTGAGATACATGTGATAATGGGGCCAAATGGATCAGGAAAGTCGACCCTTGCCAACGTCATCATGGGGAATCCAAAATATGAGATCACAGAAGGTGAGATACTCTTCAAGGGGAAACCCATAATGGATCTCTCAACAGATAAAAGAGCAAAACTTGGTATATTCTTGGCGTTTCAAAACCCGTTGGAGATACCAGGGATCAAATTCTCACAGTTTTTAGTATCATCCTACAGAAATCTACATGGGGAAGATAAAACTATATTCGAGTTGAACGAGGAAATTGAAAGACTCGCTCACAGGATTTCCTTCGATGAGAACTATCTCGGTCGTTACATAAACGTGGGATTTTCTGGCGGTGAAAAAAAGAAAGGTGAAATTCTGCAGGCCAGATTTTTAAAACCGAAATTGGTGATACTGGATGAAATAGATTCAGGTTTGGATGTAGATTCTGTCAAAACGGTTTCTTCAATGATCGAGGAAATGGCAGAGGAAGGAATCGCTTTCATTTTGATAACACATTACAAAAGAGTCCTTAACTTCGTAAGGCCGGCTGTGGTTCACATTTACTTGAATGGCCGTATCGTAGAAAGCGGTGGGATTGAACTTGCAGACTTAATAGAGGAGAAAGGATATTCTGTAGTGAAAGGGAGTGAAACACGATGAAGGACAAACTGATAATGGATGACACCAAATTCGACTTCATACTAAAAGCAAAACCAGTTTACAAAACTGAACCTGGCCTTACCAGGAAAATAATAGAGAAGATATCTTATTTCAAAGAAGAACCTAACTGGATGAGGGGATTAAGGCTGAAATCTTTGCAGATATTCAACGAGATTCATGAACCCCGGTTCGGCGTGGATGTTTCCAACCTGGACATAAGCAGAATCGTAGCTTACATAAAACCAGGGGTTTTGAAAGCCACTTCGTGGGAGGATGTTCCCAGTGAAATAAAAGAGGTTTTTGAAAAATTGGGAATACCTGAGGCGGAAAGAAAAGCTCTGGCAGGCGTTGGGGCCCAATACGATTCGGAGATAGTTTACAGAAACATTCAAAAAGAGATGGAAAAGCTCGGAGTAATATTCCTCGATATGGAAAGTGCTGTCAGAAAATATCCTGACAAAAGATAAACCGCCGCAGTCTTTTCTTCTTTAGGGGGAGAGTAAGGCGCTTTGTAGAAACATCTGTTTGATTT
>MZGO01000003.1 GCA_002084985.1 Thermotoga sp. 4484_232
AGATCTATGATCAACTTGTTTTTTCCCTTAGTCAAAAAATCGTTCAAAAGTTGCTTTTTAAAATTGAAAGCGTTGGATAGATCCAGCTCTCCTTTTGGTTTTATTATGACGTAACCTTCTATTTCCTCGTATTGATACATCCTGACCCCTCCTCAACAGAAGAGCCTGATCAATCCAATAGCCTTTCCTACGATTCTTATGTCACCGGTTTTAACTAACTCTCCAATATTCCCCTCATCCGTGTATTTTAAAACTTCCAAATTCGTCCCCTCCCTCACAACTATAACGATATCTCCGTTTTCTGCTTTCCGCTGCCTTTTAACCACCAAATAGTCTCCTTTCATCACATTCTCTTCCTTAAGAGAATCGTCTTTAACCTTATAAACAAAATGGTCACACCCAGGTTCCAGCATATCTTTTGGGACGGAGAGAAATCCCACAGCGTTCTCCACAGCGTTCACCGGCATATCGAACGGCATCTTCTCAACTATCGGGAGTTTTATGGCATCGGATCTGTAGACCAGCTTAATTCCCCTTGCCTTTCCCGTTCTTTTCACATAACCTTTCCTTTCCAAAGCCACGAGGTGTATAACTGCCCCTCGAGGCGTTATCTTGAATTTCCTGGAGATATCCCTTATAGAAGGAGGGAAGCCATTCTTCTCATAGTACTCCTCGATGAACTTGAGTATTTCCTCCTGACGCCTTGTTAACCCTTTCAAACGTCAAACACCACCTTTGTGCGAATTTTCTCCCCCCGCTTTTCCAATCTCAGAAGGTGATATGTTAAAGCTTTTATTTCTTCCCCTTTCCTCCTCAACACCTTTTTAAATTTTACTACTATTTCCCCATCTTTTTTAATCATATCATGAGGGAAATGCCCCACAGAAATTTCAAATATCCAATCGTTTACCGTGTCGAATATGAAATCCTCAAGTGGTTCACAGATATTGTAAGCTTTCTCCTTTGAGAAATTCCCCAAATCAGGTTTGTAGTGTTCAAAGAGAATACCTATTATCTCTTTCAACAATCCAATTATATCGTGGGATTCTATCTCATAAGCCAGATCCGCTGTGTGATCTATTTGTTTTCTCATGACACCACCGCCATCTGGGCTATTTCATCATCGACCAGCTCTATGAGTTTCACACCTTTAGTTATCCTACCCACAACACCTATGTCTGAAACTGGTATCCTAACACTCATACCGTTCTTTGTGAGAACTATCAGTTCTTCATCACCTTTGACGAACTCTATACCAACAACTTCTCCCGCTTTATCAACGCTAGATATGTTCTTTAAACCTCTTCCACCCCTTCTTTGAATCCTGTACATGGAGACAGGTGTTCTCTTGCCAAAGCCTTTCTTGGTAACTGTAAGCACACTTCCTTCCTCATCAGACACTATTATCATTCCAACGACCTCATCGTTTTTCGATAGCTTTATACCGATAACACCCATTGCACTTCTGCCCATCCTTCTCAAGTCGTTTGCGGAAAATCTTATTATGAATCCCTTCTTCGTTGCAAGGAGTATCGTTGATTTCTCTTTATTCAGAACACCTCCTGCTACAACTCTGTCGTCTTCATCCTCGTAAGATATAGCTCTTATTCCCTTCGTGGAAGCTCTCGCAAATTCGGAAAGAGGCATTCTCTTTATCTTACCTTTTTTGGTAACAAGCACGAGATCTCCCATTTCTCCATTTGAGGGAATCAAAGCGACTATCTTTTCGTCATTTTGAAGTTTGAGATAAGCTGTTATGTGCTTCCCTTTGGCAGCTCTTCCGCTACTCTCTATCTCGTAGTTTTTTATCATGTAGGCCTTGCCGAGATTTGATATGAAGATCGTGGAAGCTTTATTTTTGCTCACAACGACGAACATGATTTCATCATCCTCTGAAACCTTTGAACCGATAACACCCTTTCCTCCTCTTCTTTGAAGCCTGTAATTCTTCAATGGTGTACTTTTCAAATATCCTTTGAGGCTCAAGGTTATCACAACATCTTCTTCAACTATCAAGTCTTCAAGATTGTAAGATCTCACTTCAAGATCCATGAGTTCTGTCCTTCTTTCGTCTCCATATTTTCTACCCAGTTCCTCGAATTCCCTTATCATAACGTCGTACACTCTCTCATCTTTTTCCAGAATTTCTTTCACTTCCTCAATTCTATTTATAAGGTCTCTATACTCCTTCTGAAGTTTTTCAAACTCCAATGATGTTAGACGTGAAAGTCTCATGTCCAGAATAGCATCTGCCTGAGCGTCTGTAACTTCCAGAACATCCATCAACTCCTTTTTAGCCTCCTCTACTGTTCTGCTGGTTCTAACGATATCTACGACGGTTCCTATCGCTCTGGATGCTTTCATAAGACCTTCCAGAATATGAGCTCTCTTGGAGTAAGTTCTATACTCGTATTCTGCTCTTCTTCTGATTATCTGGAATCTATGGTTTATGAAAGCGTTCAAAAGTTCTTTTATATTCATGAGTCTTGGCCTTTTTCTCTCATCTATTACAAGCATCTGAACGTTGTAAGTATCCTGAAGCGACGTGTGCTTATACAAATTGTTCAAAACAATGTTTTCATCTATATTCTTCGGTATTTCTATCACGATTCTGATACCTCTTTTATCCGATTCATCCCGGACGTTTCTTATAGGGACGTTTTCATTATTTTGAGCGTATTTTGCTATCTGCTCTATCAAACCAGCTTTACTAACCATGTAGGGTATTTCCGTTATGACTATCTTCTTATCCCTCTTTCCCTCTTCAACATGTACCTTCCCTCTTATAACGATTGAACCTTTCCCTGTAGAGTATATCTTCAACAGGTTCGATGCGTTTATCACCACTCCACCTGTTGGGAAGTCCGGGCCTTTCAAGTATTTCATGATCTCCTCAATCGTAGCATCCGGTTTCTTTATCAGAAGGATGAGGGCGGATATAAGCTCCTTCAGGTTGTGAGAAGGAATATTCGTTGTCATACCTACAGCTATACCTGAAGATCCATTTGCGAGTAGATTCGGAAATTTTGATGGAAGAACCGTCGGCTCAAACAGGCTACCATCGAAGTTCGGTATCATGTCGACGGTTTCTTTATCTATATCCTCCAGCATCTCTTCTGCTATCCTGGTCAATCGGGCTTCGGTATACCTCATTGCAGCTGGTGGATCTCTATCTATCGAGCCGAAATTCCCCTGACCATCAACCAGGGGATATCTCGTCGAAAAGGATTGAGCCATCCTGACGAGGGCTTCATAGACTGGGGCATCACCATGGGGATGATACTTTCCCATGACTTCTCCAACGATTCTAGCGCTCTTCTTAAAAGACGATTTGTGGGACAATCCAAGCTCCATCATACCGTAAAGTATTCTTCTTTGAACGGGTTTCAAACCATCTCTAACATCAGGGATGGCTCTTCCAACTATGACACTCATCGAATACGTAAGATACGATTCGACGAGTTCATCCTCTATGGGTTTGTTTATAACCACTTCAGCCATTTCATCACCTTCTTATTCAGGAGACCTTTGCTCCCGGTGTTATATCACCATCGATTGTTATCAATTTCAAATCATCTCCGAATTGAGCTGCTAAAAGCATCCCTTGAGATTCGTATCCCATCAATTTCGCTGGTTTCAGATTCGCAACCACCACTATGAGTTTCCCAACTAGATCTTCTGGTTTGTAAAATTCCGCTATACCAGCAACTATCTGTCTTTTTCCAAGGCTCCCAAGGTCTATCTCCAGTCTAATGAGTTTTTTCGATTTCGGTATTCTCTCAGCCATCAGTATCTTCGCAACTCTTAGATCCACTTTTGAAAAATCTTCTATTGTTATCACATTCGCTCCTTTCTCCACACTCACTGTTCTCACCACCTTTTCGAATTTTTCAAGATCTATTTTTTCAAACAAAGGTTTACCATGCGCAACAGGAGAACCAGATTTCAATATTCCCCATATTTCTAGGTGTTCTCTGTTTTCATTTTCATGGAAACCAATCCTTTTGAGGACCTCTCTGGAGGTATCAGGCATGATAGGAAGCACCATGAGAGAAACCTTCAAGAGCGCTTCCAGCGTGTTGTAAAGAACCGTCCCCAGTCTTTTCATGTTCCCTTCTTTTGCTAGAACCCAAGGTTTTGTTTCATCGAAATACTTATTTACGTCAGCTATGAAAGCCCAAACCTTTTCCAGTGCTTCTGTTAACCTGTATGAATCCATGAGCGAAATGAAATCTTTCAGAGTATCATCGTATCTTTCCAAAAGCCAATTATCAACACTCTGAAGTGCACCTGGTTTTGGAACCTTCGAATTGAAGTGCTTTTTTACCATAGCTGTCGTTCTGTGAAGGAGATTCCCGTAATCATTGGCGAGATCCGCGTTCAACCTTTTAACCAGATTTTCCTCTGAAAAATCTCCATCTTTCCCAAAAACTATGTCCCTAACAAGATAGTACCTGATGACATCGTTTCCGTATCTTTCCACGAATGCTCTGGGGTCTATAGCATTGCCTAGAGATTTTGATATCTTCTGACCGTTGACAGTTAACCACCCATGAGCGAAGATCTTCTTGGGAGGCTCCAAACCAACCGAAAGAAGCATGGCAGGCCATATTATCGAGTGGAACCTATTTATTTCTTTCCCTATCAAATGAACATCCGCCGGCCAGAATTTCTCGAATCTCTCCATATCGTCAGGATAACCTATCGCTGATACGTAGTTTATCAATGCATCTACCCACACGTATATGACGTGATCCGGATCGCCTGGCATGGGGACACCCCATTTGAAGGTGGTCCTTGTTATACTTAAATCCTCCAATCCCCCTTCTAGTATCCTCAACATTTCATTTCTTCTAAAATCCGGTTCCACGAATTCAGGATCGCTGTTGAAAATATCAAGCAAGACGTCTCTGTACTTCGACAACTTGAAAAAGTAGTTCTCCTCACTGACCCATTTGACGGGTCTTTTACACTGAGGACATATCTTCCCACCATCTCGTGTTTCAACCTCATTTTCTTTCCAAAAAGTCTCACATGGAACGCAGTACCATCCTTCGTATCTTCCTTTGTAAATATCACCATTTTCTACCATTTTCCTCACGAAGTACTGAACCGTTTTCATGTGAGAATCGTCTGTCGTCCTTATGAAGTAATCGTTAGTTATCTTCAAATCTTTCCAGAGTTTCTTGAATTTTTCCGCAAGTTCATCACAAAACTCCTGAGGATCTTTTCCGGCTTCACGAGCCGCTTGTAATATCTTCTGACCATGCTCGTCGGTTCCTGTGAGAAAGAAAACTTCGTACCCCATGAACCTCTTGTATCTAGCGATGATATCGGCTATGATCGTCGTATAGGCACTTCCTATATGAGGTTCTGAGTTAACATAATAAATAGGAGTGGTGATGTAAAACTTCAAAACCTCGCACCCCCTCTTGGTATTCTGTTCGATTTTTCAGTAGAATGATATCATAAACATGTGTACGTAGCTTTTCATTGAGAAAAAAATAGGGGGGATCGATGTGATTCCTCTATACGATATCCTCCCAAGCAGGAGAAAACCTTATGTCATGTGGTGTATCATACTCATAAACGTCATCGTTTATGTCTATGAGTTAACCTTGGGTTCACATGGTATGAGAGTTTTCTTCTACCTTTATGGTCTTGTACCTGCAAGATACACTGTGAAACAATTTCAAGCTATGACAGGGCTTGAGCCATCTTTTCTGCCATTCATATCTCATATGTTCATTCACGGGAGTTTCCTTCATATACTGGGTAACATGTGGTTTCTGTGGATCTTTGGTGATAACGTGGAAGATATAATGGGGCACGCTAGGTTCGCCATTTTCTATATAAGCAGTGGTATCTTGGCATCACTCTTTCACTTCATTCTCAACGTACATTCCACAGTGCCGATGGTTGGTGCTTCCGGTGCGATATCCGCAGTAATGGGAAGTTACTTCGTTTTGTTTCCGTACTCAAGGATTGTGACACTCCTTCCCCTGATCTTCTTTTTCTCCCTGGTAGAAATTCCAGCTTACTTTTTCCTGTTCATATGGTTTATACTTCAACTTGTGAACGGTTTGAGTTCTTCTACCATGTATTCCGGTGTGGCTTGGTGGGCACATGTTGGGGGGTTCGTTGTAGGAGCGATCTGGGGATGGTTTTTCAGGAAAAAGGTGTACTGGTTGTGATATGATATATCAGGAGGTGCTCCTTGTGGCCAAAGTCCTTTGTGTGGATGATGAAAAGAACGTGAGAAACCTCATGAGGAAAGTCCTAGAAGACGAAGGTTACGAAGTGGTTGCAGTCTCATCTGGCGAAGAAGCCCAGGAGCTTTTGAACAGGGAAAGATTCAATATTTTAACTTTGGATTTGAAGCTTCCCGGAATATCAGGTATTGATCTTCTCAAAAAACTCCAAGAAGAGGGAATGGAAGTACCTGCTATAGTGATCAGCGCTATAGCAACTCCGGAAGCCATTGTGGAAGCTATGAAAAATGGAGCTGTTGATTTTCTCTCAAAACCCTTCTCTCCAGAAGAGCTTTTAGAGAAAATAAAAGGTGTCCTCGAGATGGAAAAAATGACTTTCAGCAAGATGGAAAGAATCGCGAAGAGTCTCATGGAAAAAGGAAAATACGACGAATCCGAGAAAATTGTTAGGAAGATGTTCTCTTTGGTGCCCTCCTCTCCAATTCCCCATTACCTTTACTCTCTGATACTCTCCTCAAGAGGTAACAAGGACCTTGCTTTGAAGCATCTAAAAGCGGCTTTAACCCTCGATGGAAATTACCACCCCGCCAGGGAGGAACTGAAGAAGTATGAAGAAGAAAACTAAAATACTTTACGTCATAGTCGTTGGGTGCGGGAAAATGGGATCGATCATAGCAAATTACGCCTCATCGGAAGGACATAATGTTGTTGTAATCGATAAGGATGAAAAAGCTTTTGATATGCTCTCCCCTGAGTTTTCCGGTTTCACCATATTAGGAGATGCAACAGAGGTGGAGAATTTAAAGGCGGCCAAGGTTGACAGAGCAGATGTTCTCTTTTCACTCACGACTGATGACAACACGAACTTCATGATATCCATGGTGGCGAAACATGTCTTTGGTGTCAAGAGAGTCGTTTCAAGGGTTTACGATCCGGACAATCTTCCCGTTTTTCAAGAATTTGGAATAGATGCGATATGCCCTATTCTTTTGATGGTAGAATCCTTGAAAGGGCTCCTTCTTGGGGAGTGATCCAATGAAGGTTGTGATAATAGGAGGAGAGAAGACAGCTTATTACCTTGCAAGGTCGTTAATATCGAAAGGATATAAAGTTATGATAATAAACAAGGATCCTGTTTTTTGCCAAGAACTTGCGAAAAAGTTGAGGGCGATCGTCATAAACGGTGATGGAAGCAGAAGATACATCTTGGAAGAAGCAGAACTCATGAGGAACGATGTGGTCGTTATTCTAACTCCTAGAGATCATGATAACCTGATAATCTCACAACTTGCTAAAAACCTTTTTGGGGTTGAAAGGATTGTCTCACTTGTGAACGATCCTGAGAATGTTGAAATATTCCAGAAGCTAGGAATAAACGTCGTTTTGAACCTGACAAGTATGATAACAACGACCATAGAGAACCTGATGTTTCCTGAAGAGATGGAAAAGAGATTTCCCGTAGAGAAGGGAATTTCTTTTTTAACACTCGAGATTACGAATGACTCCCCATCTCTTGGAAAAAAGCTCAAAGATATAGCCCTTCCAGAAGAAAGCATAGTGGGAGCAATTCTTAGGGGAGGAGTTTTGGTGGTTCCAAGGGGAGAAACAGAGATCAGGCTCGGTGATAAACTGTTTATAATAGCATCTCCCGATGTTAAGAAGGATGTCGTCAAGGTTCTGGTAGGTGGAAACGGGAGATGAGTGATTATCTTTCGGTTGTTGTGAGGAGGTTCCGCATAGTTCTCTGGAACGTCGGAACTCTTTTTACTTGGTTTTCTGCGATTCTCCTTTTTCCCCTTGTGTTTTTGATATTCTATCCTGAAGAAATTCATTACGCTCTTGGGTTCGTCGAATCAGCTGTGCTTTCCTTTATATTCGGGATAGCCATGAAGCTGGTTTCTGGCATAAAAGAATCGCATGTAATAACCGTTCAGGAAGGTGCCGTCATCGTTCTCTTTTCATGGATATTTGCCATTTTCTTCTCAGCCCTTCCTTTTATCTTCATGAAAATTCTCAATTTCTCCCAGGCGGTTTTTGAAGCGACCAGCGGTTGGACAACAACTGGCCTTACGATGATAACTGATGTGACAAAGATACCGAGAATATTCCTGGTGTGGAGAAGCACGATGCAGTTCATAGGTGGAGCAGGTTTTGCGATCATCATGTTGGCGACTTTGATAGGTCCCTTGGGAATAGGGTTGTACTCCGCGGAAGGAAGGGTGGATAACATCCTTCCGAACATAAAGCAATCGGCAAAGATAATGATAATGATATACATAACATACGCTGTCTTCGGATTCTTTGCTCTGTGGATATCTGGTATGCCTCCTTTTGACGCTTTCAACCATTCTCTAACGGCTCTTGCAACAGGAGGATTTTCCACGAGGAACGGAAGTATCGGTGAATTCAACAACCTTAAAATCGAAGTGGTGACGATCTTTCTGATGTTTCTCGGTGCAACTGGTTTTGGAATACACTATACTCTCTGGAAGGGAAACATAAAGGCGTTTCTCAAAAATGGGGAACCATGGCTACTATTTTCCACAGCCTTTCTGATGACGCTCCTTGTTTTCCCACAAACCATAGGTGTACTCTACAAATCACCAAGTGAAGGTTTCAGAAAGACACTCTTTCAGATAGTATCAGCCATAACCGGAACGGGATTTTCAACAGTCAACCTTTCAGAGTGGCATGTATTTCCTCTGGGACTTTTTGTTCTCACAGTCCTTATGATGCTTGGAGGAATGATGGATTCGACAGCAGGTGGTTTGAAACAATTCAGGTTGTTCGTCCTGGGGAAGGTCATATTCTACACTATCGTGGATTTCGTGAATCCCAAACGCATCGTGAGAAAGATAGAGGTGTGGAAGGGTGAAAATGTGAGGTATATCAATCCATCCATGGTGAAAGACATGCTGGTCTTCTTTGGCATATACTTTGTAGCATACTTTATAGGAGTCTTCATATTGCTCTCGTATGGGTATTCCCTTTCAGATTCGATGTTCGAATTCTCATCAGCTATGAACGGTGTGGGATTATCAATAGGTCTCACTGCCCCCGATGATCCATTGGGGGTTATATGGACCTTGACGATAGGGATGTTCTTGGGAAGACTGGAATTCATCGTCATACTCTATGCCATCATGCGCATCATAAAAGATCTCAGGATACTCATAAGTAGTTCACGGAGGTGAAGGAGGTTGTACAAGAGGATAAAAGGTACCTTGGATATATGGGGTGATGATATCTGGTATTGGTACAAAATAGAGAAAACAGCACGAGAAGTCTCGATGCGTTATGGATACGAGGAGATAAGGACCCCTGTAATAGAGCCAACGGAGCTCTTTGTGAGAAGTGTTGGAGAGGAAACCGATATCGTTCAGAAAGAGATGTATACCTTCGAGGATAGGGGAGGAAGGAGTATAACGTTGAGGCCTGAAGGAACCGCTCCTGTTGTGAGAGCTTTTCTTGAAAACGCCATGATAAACAAGGGATTCCCTCAAAGGTTCTTCTATATAGGTCCAATGTTCAGGTACGAAAAACCACAACTTGGGAGGATGAGGCAGTTTCACCAGTTTGGATTCGAGCTCATAGGTTCATCTTCTCCTCTCGCAGATGTTGAAATCATATCCATGGTGAACAGGTTTCTAAAATCTCTGGGACTTTACAGATTCAAAATAGTTCTCAACAGCATAGGTTGTCCAAAATGCCGTGTGAATTACAGAAACGCTTTAAAGAATTACTACTCCGAGCACTACGATGAACTCTGCGATGATTGTAAAAGAAGGTACAACACGAACATATTGAGACTTTTGGATTGTAAGGTCGATGTTGAACTCGCCGAGAAAGCACCGAAAAGTGTGGATTATCTGTGTGATGAATGTAAGAAGCATTATGAGACAGTTAAAAGGTATCTGAAGATAGTGGGCATCGATTTTGAGGAGGATCATAAACTCGTAAGAGGACTGGATTATTACACTAGAACCGTTTTCGAAGTGAGACATGAGCTTTTAGGAGCTCAGGACTCCCTAGGGGGTGGTGGAAGATACGATAGACTGTTTGAAGATATGGGAGGGCCTCAGATACCAGCTTTAGGGTTCGCTTCAGGAATTGAGAGGATAATCTTAGCGATGAAGGAAGAAAAGGTGAGGGTAGAAAGGGAAAATCCTCACGAAGTTTACTTTGCCGTTCTGGGTCGAAAAGCTTACGAAAAAGCTTTTAAACTCGCAGAGGAGATAAGAAATGCTGGGATAAACGTTGATATGGACGTTATGGAGAGAAATCTAAGGGGTCAGTTGAAACACGCTGATAGGGTCTCTTCGTACATAAGCCTGATACTTGG
>MZGO01000091.1 GCA_002084985.1 Thermotoga sp. 4484_232
CCGAAAACGGATTACGAGACTATAGCTGGATACCTTCTCGAACTCTTCCAGAGAATACCCTCAGTAGGGGAAGAAATAAAGGTTAATGGGTTTTACTTCAGAATATTGGCAGCTGGAAGAAACAGGATAGAGAAGGTGCTGATGAGAATAGAGAAAGGAGAAAAGAGGGATGTACGAGAAGGAACTGATAGAAAGAGCGAGGAAGGCTAGAGAAAACGCTTACGCTCCTTATTCCAAGTTCAAGGTTGGAGCGGCCATATTGACAGAAGATGGTGAGGTATACACGGGTGTCAACGTTGAGAACGCTTCTTTTGGATTGACAGTCTGTGCAGAAAGGGTGGCTCTGTTCAAAGCCGTTTCAGATGGAAAAAGATCCTTCAAAGCGATAGCTGTGGTGGCCGATAGCGAAGAACCGGTTCCTCCCTGTGGAGCGTGCAGACAGGTCCTTTCTGAATTTGGGGATATGAAAGTTATAATGGCGAATTTGAAAGGTGACGTTAAGATCGCTCGACTGAGAGATCTGCTTCCTGACTCCTTCAAATTCGAGGAGGGAAAAAGGTGAGTTTCAAATCAGGTTTCGTTGCTCTTGCCGGGAAACCGAATGTCGGTAAGTCCACACTGATAAATTACATATTCGGGAAGAAGGTAGTTATAGTCTCTGAGAAACCTCAAACTACGAGAAACAGAATAAACTGTATATACACAGACAGTGACTCCCAGATCATCTTTGTCGACACACCGGGAATTCATAAACCTTTACACAGATTGGGAGAGTACATGGTAAAAGCCGCTATACAAGCTCTCAAAGGTGTTGATATGATCCTTCTAATACTGGATGCCGAAAGAGGATACAGCAAAAGTGATGAATATATCGTGAAATACGTTAACGAATCCCGTGTTAAAACCATTGTTGCCGTGAATAAAGTAGATCTCGTTGATAAAAGCGAGGCTCTCCGTCTTGGAGAGAAGGTTTTTGGAATGTGTGAAGAAGCGATCTCCTTACACTTGATATCGGCTTTGAAAGGAGATGGCGTAGCAGATCTTTTAGAAGATATAAAAAAGAACTTACCTGAAGGTCCCAAATTCTATCCTGAAGATATGGTCACAGACCGCCCTCTTGCATTCATGGCATCGGAGATTGTGAGAGAAAAGATCTTTCAGAACACATATGAGGAAATTCCGCACTCTTCTGCCGTGATCGTGGAAGAGATTAAAGAAAGAGAAAACGGTGTTATATACATAAGAGCCAATATATATGTTGAGCGAAATTCTCAGAAGGGTATCTTGATAGGAAAGGGAGGAAGTATGATCAAAAAAATAGGAACTCTCGCCAGAAAAGAGCTCGAATTTCTGACGGGAAGGAAGGTTTACCTGGATCTAAACGTCAAGGTTAAAGAAAAATGGAGGGAGAAGGATTTCATAATACTACACGAAGTCGGTATGAAGGATGATCTTGATAAGCGATGAAAAAATGTGCTTTAATTGGCTTGATTAATATTGGAAAGGGGGTATACGATGAAAAAATTTCTTTTAGCGTTTGCCTTGGTGGGAATTTTTGTTTTTCTAACATCTTGTACAGAACTCTTTCAAAAACCTTCTTCAGGAGAAGGAACAACTCAACCCAGCGTGGAAGACGGATGGAAATCTCTGGAAGAAGGTGAGGTAAGTGAGGCTGAAAGTATCTTCGAAGATGTTCTGAACAGAAATCCCAACGATCCAGATGCCAACGCAGGTATGGCGATAGTGAAAACCTACAGATTCAGGAGGAAACTTTACGACATAGCGGAATCCATTCAGAATTCTCTTCCCTCGTTTCCAACTTACATGCCGTTAAAATCCAGTACTCAACTGGATCAGAGTGAGATAGATTCCGCCATAGATGACCTCCTGGAGATAGAAGAATATCTCGACAAAGCGCTCAGTGATCCTAACATCTCTCATAAACTCTATGTAAACAAATTCGATTGGGATGGAGACGGAACGGTGGAAGCTTATACCCCCATGAAGGTGAAAGATGCCAGTGGCACCATATATTCCATTGAGGAAGTTATCTATTCCGAGCAACCCAGTGGTATTCCTCCATACGTTGTTATACCAGATGGAGGAGATGCTTGGTTCGATTTCGAGGGATTCCGTGCCATGTTGAGAGGAGAGGAATTGCCAGAAACGATCGTTTTTAACGATAACGACTATATCGCGATAGATGATGGGACGCTGTATCTTTTGAAATTTTTCGTTGACGATAGATGAAAATGAATGGCAAAGGCTTGATCCCTTCCTAACATTCAGAGAAAATGGCTCTCAAAATCTATCAGGATCTGTGAATGCTTTGGAAGAGGGGATAGAGGCTCTCCTTGAAGCAGACAAAGATTCGGAAAAAGATGAAGGAGACCTTCATGACATCACGAGTCAAGAGTACTTGCCGGAATACGGTCTGTTAAGAGATGAAGATGAAGAGAACCTTCAAAACTTCTTGAGCACTCTAGATATAAAGGTGGATGTTGATGGCGATGGGAATACTGATTATACTCTTCACCTCAGTGTTTTAAAAAACAATCCAGATAATTTCTCAGATCTTAAAGTTTTCTTCCCGTCGATACAATTTCAAAACATCAATGGTACCATCGTGCCAGTATCGATTGGAGAACTCCCAGATCCGACGCTGAGTGGGTTGATAGAACCCGGTATCGTTTTGCCAGGATTCGTAGGTGATATTTTGCGGAGAGGTTCTATATTGAAATGATTGTGATATAATTCCTAACAAGCTTTCGGTGACTCTGAAGGGGAGGGAGCCTGCTGGCTCCCTCAATTCTTAATGGAGGTGATGAACGTGAAGGTGGGTATAATAGGTGTGGGAAACATAGGAAGCATCATAGCAAGAAGACTTGTCGAGGGGAAGGTAGTGGATCCAGAAGATGTGATCTTGAGCAACAGATCTAAGGAGAAGCTCGTACCTTTTCAGAAGTCCGGTTACACCATAGCAGATACCAACGAAGAGTTGTGTGAGCTTTCAGATGTGATCTTCCTATGCGTGAAACCCCAGGACTCCCTCGAGATGTTTTCACAGATAAGAAGAGTTTCTTTGAAAGAGAAAATCGTGATAAGCACCATGGCGGCTGTTAGCATCAGAAAGATAAGAGAGGAGACAGGAAGTGAAAAAGTTGTCCGTATAATGCCCAACGTCCCTGCCATGATAGGAAAAGGAGTGATAGGAATGGCTTCCTCCGACAATATACCTTCTGATGATAGAGAACTCATCAAAAAAGTGATATCCACTTTAGGATTCGTCGTCGAAGTAAGAGAGAAAGATCTTGCTGCTGTTACCGCTCTGAGCGGAAGTGGCCCCGCTTTCGTTTTCGTCATGGTGGAAGCTCTCATAGATGCGGGTCTCAGAATGGGACTTTCTTACGAAAAAGCCAGGGTCATGGTACTTGAAACTTTAAAAGGATCTGCCGAGCTTTTGAAGATAATGGGGAATCATCCTGGGGAATTCAGGCATGTTGTGACATCGCCTGCTGGAACCACCATAGAAGGGATATACACGATGGAGCGGGAGGGAATAAGAGGAGCCCTCATGAAAACAATCCACGAAACTTTTCTCAGGGCTTTAAAACTCGAGGAGGAATTGAACGTGTGATAAGGTACTACAGGTTGAAGAATGGCAGGGTACTTCTGATAAGAGATGCTAAAGTTTCGGATGCTAATGAGATTGTCGGATACATGAGAAGGGTGACGATCGAAACTCATTACATGGTTACAAAGCCTGAAGAGGTTCTCGATGTTCCAATGGAGAGGAGCATAATTAAATCGCATCTGAACAATCCAAGAAAGCTCATGATAGTGGGTGTGCTCGACGATAGGATCGTCTCTCTTCTGAGTTTTTCAACTTTCAGGAGAAAAAGGGTTTCCCATTCAGGCGAATTGAGCTTGAGTGTTTTGAAGGATTATTGGGGTTTGGGAATAGGTAGTGCCATGATGGAAACACTCATAGAATGGGCAAGAAAAAAGAGAATTGTTAGAATACAGCTTGAAGTTCTTGAAGACAACGAAAGAGCTATAAATCTTTACAGAAAATTCGGTTTCATCGTTGAAGGCAGAAAGAGAAAAGCGGTGAGATTGGAGGAATGTTTCAAGGATACTCTGATCATGGCCTTGATTTTAGAATAGAGAGAACTGCTCCGTATCTGGAAGATTTCCTAAAACTCCCATCCTCTTCATCATCTCAAGTTGTGTTCTGTTGACTTTCGTTCTCTTGAGAAGATCTTCCATAGAAGTGAAAGGCTTTTCTTCCCTCGCTCTCACTATGGATTCAGCCACACTGTCACCTAATCCTGGTAACTTGTTAAAAGGTATTCTAAGAGAATTTCCCTCTACCAGAAAGATCTTTGCTTCCGATTTGAATATATCAGGTCTCAAGAACGAAAAACCTCTTAAAAGCATCTCCAAAGCAACTTCCAAAATCGCCTCTTCGTTTTTGTCTTGAACATCTTTTTTTGTCATGGATTTCAATTCCGATAGTCTTTCCCTTATGGCTCTCTCTCCTGCCAGAATCGTTTCGGGGTCGAATTGGTCACCCTTTATCGTAAAATAGGCTGAGTAAAAGGATAGGGGATAATGAACCTTGAAGTAAGCGATTCTATAAGCCATGCTCACGTAGGCAACAGCGTGGGCTTTTGGGAACAGATACTTTATCCTTTTACAGGACTCTATGAACCAGTTGGGAACTTTCAACTTTTTCATCATTTTCTCTTCTTCTTCGCTTATTCCTCTTCCCTTCCTAACATTCTCCATTATTCTGAAAGCAAGGGAAGGTTCCATTCCCTTGTGGATCAGGTAATTCATGATATCATCCCTGCAAGATATGACTTCAGCAAGGGTGGCGTAACCTTTCCTGATCCAATCCCTTGCGTTGTTCAACCACACGTCTGTGCCGTGAGAAAGCCCGGAGATCCTGACGAGTTCCGAGAAGGTTTTTGGGCGGGTCTCTCTAAGCATCCCCCGTACGAATTCCGTTCCAAATTCCGGTATTCCGTAAGTTCCAACATCCGTTCCCAGCTCATCGGGATTCACACCGAGTGGTTCAACAGAACTGAATATGGCCAGAGTTTCAGGATCATCCATTGGTATGCTCATGGGATCCACTCCTGTTAGATCCTTCAAGAATTTCATGAAAGTGGGATCATCGTGTCCAAGTGCATCTATCTTCACAAGGTCATCGTGTATGGTTTCATAGGCAAAATGTGTCGTGAAAACACCAGTACTACGATCGTTCGCAGGATACTGTATTGGTGTGAAATCGTAGACGCTTTTGTCTTTGGGTATTATCATGAGACCTCCAGGATGCTGGCCCGTGGTTCTTTTAACCCCCGTTATCTTGATCATGAGTCTCTCTTTCTCGGCTTTTCTCAACTTCACCCTTGTTTTCTCCTCGTAACTCTTCACAAAACCCATGGCGCTTCTTTCAGCGATTGTACTTATCGTACCAGCTCTGAACACGTGGTCTCTACCGAATAGTTCCTCTATGTACCTGTGAGCTTTATCCTGATACTCGCCCGAGAAGTTCAGATCGATATCTGGTATCTTATC
>MZGO01000092.1 GCA_002084985.1 Thermotoga sp. 4484_232
ATCTTTATCTCTGACAAATACCTCTTCCCTACTCCAACATAGATGCTATCTATATCGTGAATGAGCTTTATCAGAATCTGTATGACATGTTTTAGCTTGCTCGCAGTGGAAATCTCTGAGGGAAAGCAATTTTTGAAGTAGTCTCTTGAGAAAATGATGGTTCTCTGAAAGAAAGAAAAAACACCTCATTTTCTATACCTTCACGTTATTTTTGAAACAGTCTCAGAGTCAACAGAGGTTGTTCCAAATGCCAGGTTGTTCGGTGATCGAGGTTCAGGGGTCGGTCTGGAGTAGAAGGTATAGGGAATGGGGTATGGGGTGCAGGGTATAGAGTAAAGCACTTCACCCTAATCCCTAGTCCCTATACCCTAACCACCGACCAGCGAACACCGGATTCTGAATACCGATTAGCGATCACTGAGCACCGAATTTTAAAACAGCCCCCGCCCTTTCTTGACAACGATTTTCAAGGATGATAGACTTTTTTTGGATGCCGAGGTGGCGGAACTGGCAGACGCGCATGACTCAGGATCATGTGGGGTTTTCCCCGTGCGGGTTCAAGTCCCGCCCTCGGCACCAAAGCCGGGTTTCCCCGGCCTTTTATTTTGAGGGGGGAAGTGTCTGAAAAAAAGTTCGTTGTTCGGCATAGAAATCACTTATGGAAAGAGGGAAGAGATAATATCGGAAATAGAAAGACGCCTCAACAACGGGGAGAAGATGTTCATCGTAACCTTGAACGTTTCCATCCTCATGGAAGCGATGAAAGATCCATCCTACAGAAAAATCCTCGAGGAAGCTAGCATGGTGATACCAGATGGTTCCGGGATAGTCTGGGCGCTGGATGTCATAGCCAACGTGAAAACGGACAGAGTAACCGGTATAGATACTATGACACACCTTTGCGAGCTCTCCAAGAGGAAGGGGTGGAAGGTGTATCTTCTTGGTGCCAGAGAAGATGTCGCTAAAAAAGCCTGTGAGAATTTGAGGAGAAACGGTGTGAACGTCGTTGGATATCATCATGGATACTTCGAAAAAGATGGTGAAGTGATTGTAGAGATCCTTTCGAAAAAGCCAGATCTTCTCTTCGTCGGGATGGGTGTTCCAAAGCAAGAAAGGTGGATTCACGAACATTTCAAAAAGATTCCTGTGAGGCTTGCGATGGGTGTTGGAGGATCCATAGACGTCGTATCTGGGAGGAAAAAGAGAGCACCTGAATTCGTGCAGAAGATGAAACTCGAATGGCTATACAGATTCCTTCAATCTCCCTGGAACAAGAGGAAGATACCTTTTCAAATAATGAAATTCGTATTTTTGGTGCTCAGGGAGAGGAAAAAAAGGAAGAGGTGGGACTAACCCACCTCTTCTTTCAATGTGTACTTTGGTTTCAAGAAAGAGAAAGGGTATTCCTTCGATCTCGGTGCTTTTTCTCCTTTCATCATTGCTTTCAACTTGTATTCCAGAACGTTCTTCAAATGCGGCCCAAACTTTCCTCTTTCTGGATCCCATAACTCGTACGCGTACAGGAAAAGATAGCATATCGTTTGGTAGAGATCTTCGTAAGACATAATCTTTTTCTTGTACTTCTTCCAGAACCTACTGGCGGTGGATCTCATCAGAGGAATGTATTTCATGAAGAGTTCATTCCGTTCTGTCCTCGATTTCATGATGTTTTCCACATCCTTTCGTTCAGAAACTCAACGATCAGATCAATTACGTAATCCAGAACGTATTCGACTATCTCGTCCGGGATTGGAAGATTTATTCCGAACTCTTCCATGAAACCGAAGACCAGATCCTTCACCTCTTCCTTCTTTCTCTCACCTTCTCCGTCTCTCTCAACGAGGACAACAGCAAGAGTTATAACGTATCTGAGGATGTTCAAAGTCTTCAACACTACATCTCACCTCACTGGATGAGATCGAAAAACTCGTTCGTGTTAGTTTCAACGATGGCAGCTCTGTCGATCTGAAAGCTCGAAGGTATGACTTTATAGGCTATGAGATCTTCCATGACGTTTTGAACTTCTTCAGCTGTCAGGTTTTCCTTTGGAGAGTTCAACGTGATCCTCCTTCTGTCACCGGTTTCTGGATTCACAAAATCCATGAAGAGTCTCTTCATTCAATCACACCTCCTCGAATGTTATAAGATAAGCATCAGAGAGGGTGTAAGTGGTGAGTGTGGAAAGAGAAGAAACAGCGTTTTGCATGTTTGGAACATCTGCCTCGTCTGAAACGGCTATGGTCTGTCTCCTCGTGATAGGATTTCCGTTTTCATCTGTTTCTCCAGTGAGCCACGTGATCCTGAGCCTTTTCATCTTGACACCTCCTCAAAAATTTTTGGAGGCCTCCATTATTAAAGTATACGGAGATTGATTTTTCCAATTTGATTAAAAATATTTTAAATTGAAATATAGGAGGGTGAGTGTATGAACAAAGGAGTATATGTTATTTTACTTAAGACAATAAAAACGCAAAGATTAAAATGCAGAAAAAGAGAGTTTGTTTTAAAGGAAGGAACTTATGCGTATGTGGGTTCAGGAATGAAAGATCTTGCAGGCAGGGTCAAAAGACACTTAATCAGGAAGAAGAAAAAGTGGTGGCATATAGACTACCTTCTCGAAGTCGCTGAGGTTCTCTGGGTTCTTCTCGTCCCTGCTAATGAGAGGAAAGAGGAGATTCTCTCGAAGGAGTTATCGCGTATCTTCCCTGTGGTACCAGGTTTTGGATCGAGCGATCTCAGAACAAAATCAAATCTCTTTCTGATAGACGACGAGAGGAAACTTCTGGATAAAGTCCTTTCAACATTGAAAAAATGAGCCCGCCAGTGGCGGGCTCACTCACCTACCGCTATTTCGGTGAAGTAGTACTCGTGAAGTGGTACATCTGTGAGTTCTGCTATCATCTTTGGTATATCGGTGTTGTCCATTATTCCGGTGAATTCCTCAGCGCCTGGGCCTTCCGCAAAGACCGGTACCATTATTGCGGAGTGAGTGTGTGTCGTCCAGCCTATGAGAGCGTGTGCGCTTATTATCTCGAAGTTATCGGGTGTTATCTCTTTCATCAGCTTCTCTATGGATATCTTGGAGTAGCTCCTGAGTTTTTCCACATCGATCGCGTATTTACCGTTGCTCAGCCCGAGTCCTCCGGTCTCATGGTCAGCGGTGACCACGACAAGAGTATCTCCATCCTTTTTTGCAAACTCCAATGCAACTTTCACAGCCTCATCGAATTCTATGGTATCGTATATCATAGCTACAACATCGTTACCGTGTGCTGCGTGGTCTATTCTTCCACCTTCGACCATCAGGAAGAATCCTTCTTCGTTCTTTGAGAGTATTTCTATGGCTTTTCTTGTCATCTCCGCAAGGGATGGCCTATCCTCGCCATCGACGTAATATGAAAGGTGTGATCTTGCAAAGATTCCAAGGACTCTTTTCACAGCGGAAGGATCGAGATTCAGGAGTTCTTCTCTTGTCGTCACAACGGTGAAACCGTTGGCTTTTGCCTTCTCAAGGAGTTCTTCACTGAAGTGTTTCATTCCTCCGCCGAAAGCAACGTCGATTGTAGTACCCTCAACGAGTTGTCTTGCGATTTCCTTTTCCTCATCTCTGTTTTTCACATGTGCGTAGAAAGCGGCTGGCGTTGCGTGGGTTACCCTCGTCGTTGTGACGACCCCTGTTGCCTTCCCTACCTTCTTTGCCGCTTCAAAGAGAGTCATGACAGGTTTTCCATCGGGTGTCATACAGATCATACCGTTGAACGTTTTGTACCCTGTTGCAAGAGCAGTACCAGCGGCTGCAGAGTCGGTAACAAAGCTGTTTGCAGAGTATGTGTACATAAGGCCACTGTAGGGCATCTTCATCATCTCAAGAGGCTTTCCGACGAAGTAGCTTGTGAGCGTTATGTGGGCGAGTCCCATACCGTCTCCAATGAGGAATATGACGTTTTTGACAGCGAAAAGCCCTACCGCAAGGAGTGATAGAAGTAAGAATACCAGAGCCTTCCTCATGGCTTATCCCCCCCTCAGATGAGGTTTACCAGATGAATTTTACCAAAATTTTTTCTTCGACCAAATTTAACATATTTCTGTTGAATGAAAGGAAGTTTGTGATACAATCAAAAAAGTCATATTTAGGGGGATGAGTTAAATGGGAAGAATCACCATGATCTTTTTAATCTTTTTTGGAATCGTCGTCTTTCCATTCTCAGTGGACGATCTTTTCACCCTCCATGTTGAGGATTTGAAAAGTGATGAACAGCTCTTTTTCGAAACTCATCAATCTGGTAGGTATATCTATCTGAATTACAGGATTTACAAAAACGGAGAACACCAGGAAGATCGTATTGAGGTGATTGATCTTGAGAAAGAAAAACTGATCTACAGGGACACTGGAAAAGATATGAGGCCGTTCACGATG
The DNA here is from genome assembly GCA_002084985.1 of Thermotoga sp. 4484_232. The sequence goes on from MZGO01000092.1 coordinate 4,418, forward strand.
GAGGGAGATTTTCTCTTTTACAGTGTCAACGACTCTGTCTTGAACGTGGTGAACGTGAAAACGAATGAAAAAAAGGAAATCTCTCTGGATACCAAATTCTCACCAGGATGGTCTCTGGTCCCCTCGAAGGGAAAATTCCTCGTTTTCCGAGAAGATGGTTTGGAAGTGTACAAATTAGACGGAAGCAAGATCACTACTTTGAAGTATCCAGATTTCATAGAACCTTACCCGATCCTTGTGGTTGAAAATGAAGTCTTCTACCATACCAATAGAGACCTTGAATACGGTGTGTTCAACTACGAAACGGGAAAGAGTTTTCGTATAACTTATGGGCTGGGTCGTATGATATACATACCGCACATCAATTATTACACAAAGGAAGGAACCGCTCTGAAAAAATTCCCCATACCCGTTATGATAGAAGAAAATCGAAAATGGAAGTTTGCTCTCATGGATTCAAAGGGAAAATTCATTTTTTTAAAAGGTTTTGAAAGTTCGGAAGACAGTGACCTCTTTTGGGTTGAGGACGATACCGGGGATAGGTTCATAATGAGGATCAACAGAGGCAACGTCATGGTTGTGGACAGAAAGGGAAAACTGGTTCTGGTAATTCCTCATTCTTCTTACAACGTCCTCGATGCAAAGCTCACTGAAGATGGAAAAATCCTGGTGACAACAGCAGGAAGTGGTAGGGAAAAATCAAAGTTCATACTCTATGACGAAAACGGAAACAAGATGATGGAAAAGGTAACGGACCCTTTCTCCCATGATCCCTTCATACTCACGGTATCTCAGGAAGAAGTTCTTTTGGGAGAAGACAACGATTTCGTGAAAATATCTTTAAAAGATGGCAAGATCACGGGTCTTTACATCTTTCCCATAAAATACGTTGTGAACTTTGCCGGTTTTTACAAAAAGAAAGTCTTTGTGCTCAAAGAACCAAGGTATAGGGACGTAGGTACAAGTGTTGATCTACTATCCTTTCTCTTCTCTTCTCGAGGATGGTTCAACGCATCGATAACCTTAAAGCCAACCACGGGGAAACCCCTTGAAGTCTACAACGATATGGATGTGGAGGTTAAGATAAAAGCTGAAAGCTGTTTCGAAGAAAAGGGGATATCCATCTCAGTGGACAGAGGAAACCTGAAAACAGAGAAAACGTATTATGGAGACGTTCACGTATGGCACACACCAGTCAAAGAAGGAACCGCGAAGATCACCCTCTCTTTAGGCATTCTTTCTAAGGAGTTTCCTGTCAATATCAAAAAACTTGAAAACCCCATAGTTGTCGAATCCATCGAAAAGAGACCTAGTCCTCTTCCGAACGAACCTTTCGTTTTCTACGTTGAAGGATACATCAGAAACGAGTCCAACGTTTCTTTCAAAAATTTGGAATGGAATCTTCAGAGTGAAAACTCAGAGATCCTGGAAAGCTGCTTTCCAGATAGTATAGACGAACATGGAAAAAGAGATTTCTGGATCAAGATGAAGTTCGACACATCGAGGATGAAAGTCTCTTGGAACGGTTACGAGATGACTGCCAAACTGAAGATCTCTTTGAACTATAAAAGAGGTTCTCTGGAAAAGTTCGTGGAAGAAACCTTCAAAGTTGAGCCAACTTACAGATTCACCGTGAAACTCGTTGACAAGAGAACTTCAAGATCCGTGAAACCGGATCTGAAATACTTTTCCATATACGATGAGAGCGGTGTTGAAATTGAGAACGTTTCGAAAACGGTTGAAGGAAACGTCATAAAGGTGTCGGGAATAGCAAGAGGTTTTTCAGAAGCTCCTCTTGTTCTAACCCTGAAATACATGAAGTTCCAGAAGAGGATAGAGATAACTAAACCTAATCTTTCCTACACCATGGAGCTGAATTTCACATCAAGTATACGTGTGCTTGCTAAAGAGAATGGAAAACCTAAAAAAGGTGTATCCATATCCCTTGTGAAATTGGATGAACCTGATAAATCCTGGAGACGTACAACGAGAGGTGATGGAATTTGTGTTTTCGATGGTTTGGAGAAGGGA
>MZGO01000093.1 GCA_002084985.1 Thermotoga sp. 4484_232
AAAGGTGTGATCGTGAGGCAAACTAAAGGAATGGTACTTGGTATCAGAGAGGGAGATGTCATAACCACGATCTTTGTGAATGGCAGAAGATACAATATAGAATCCGTGAAGGACTGGAATTCTGTGGTCTCAAAGATAAAGAGAGGAGATTACGTCGCTCTCTACGTATATCGAAAAGGTGGCAAGGCTTTAATAAGCTTTGTCTATTGAAGAACCGGGGAATCCCCGGTTCTTCAAATTGCTATCTTTGCGAATATTTTGGCGTCTTCTACCATGTGGTCTATTCTCTTGTATTCGTTAGGTTGATGAGCGGTCTCATCGATTGTACTCCAGACAGCAGTGTGGAATCCCCTCCTTCTGAAGAACGCTGCACAAGTTCCTCCTCCTATTCCTCCCACCCTGGCTTCAATTCCTCTCACTTCTTTGAGAGCAGAAGAGATCCTCTTCACTATCTCTGAATCCGAAGGTGTGGGATCCGGGGCATCTTGTCTCATGACGATTTCGAGTTTGGTTTCTAGCTCCTTATCCCTTAAAACCCTCTCCACATCTTTTATGATGTTGTCCAGGTTGTAAACCGGTAGAACCCTGGAATCTATATAGAAAGTGAAATTTCCCGGGACCGTGTTCACATTGTCTACAGTTTTCTCAACTCTGGTTGGTTCGAATGTGCTGACAGGTGGTTCAAAGAGTTCATCTTTGTCCGAATACTTGTCGTGGAGCATCTTATCTATATCCAGCATGATCTTTGCTCCTTCTCTGAAAGCGTTCTTACCAGTTGGTCTTGAAGCATGTCCTTGAACACCGAATACCGTGACTTTTAACCACAATATACTCTTTTCAGCTATCTCTATGAAATCCCCCTTTGATGAGCCGGCATCTGGCACAAGGAAAAGATCCTCATCTGAGAAGATGCCTCTTTCTATCAGATACTCTATTCCGTACTTGCTACCAGCCTCTTCATCTGCCACCAAAGCGAGGCCGAAGTTCATAGAGGGTGTGATACCCGCATCCATCAAAGCTTTCCCTGCAAATATAGAGGCAATGAGGGATCCTCCGTTATCTTCGGCTCCTCTTCCGTATATCTTCCCATCTTTCTCCACTGGATCGAACGGATCGTGATCCCAGAGATCGCGACTTCCTTCGGGTACTTTATCCATGTGAGTGACTATCCATAACGTTCTTGAAGTGTTCTTCCCTTTTATCAAGGTCACGAGATTCGACCTCACGATGCCTTTTTCATCTTTTACATCGTATCTCTTTACAGTCTCGTACCCAAGATCCCTCAGCAGTTCGGTCAACCAGTTTGCCATTTCTTCTTCTCCAGGACCACCGAATGCGGGATTCACCGAATTTATGGAAACGAATTTTTTCAGAGAAGATATCATATCCTTCCTCAATTCTTCCACTCTACCTATGGGATTCATTTTCACACCTCCTCTCGTATATCTTCCAACATGCACCCTCACATTCGATGATACAATAATAGGAGGTGAAGAACGAAACGGTTTTATAGTCACAAGCGATCGGTGCGTTGGATTTTTTGAAGGTATGGAATATAATCTGAATCAGCGAACATTCAAGGAGGGAGAATAGATGAGGTTTCGATACGATAGTCTACCAGAAGATGAATTGAATAGATTGAGAGAGCTTGGTAGATTGTGCCGGGGTGATATACTGAAAATGACTTATATAGCTAAATCGGGTCACCCCGGTGGTTCCATGTCCTCAGTCGATATATATCTCGTTCTCTACTCTTACGCTAACTTGTCTCCTAAGGATCCGAAAAATCCTGGTAGAGACAGAGTGGTCATCAGTCATGGCCACACCTCACCAGGGGTTTATTCAGTTTTAGGAAGACTGGGATTTGTGGATATCGAAGAGGTTTTGACTGGTTTCAGACACCCATCTTCAATCTTTGAAGGTCATGTCACACGGGGAATACCGGGAATCGATTGGACAACTGGAAACCTTGGGCAAGGGCTGTCCGCTGGCCTAGGGTTTGCCCTTGCAAGTAGGTTCACAAAAAGAGATTACCACGTTTTCGTTGTTATGAGCGATGCAGAACAGGCAAAAGGACAGGTAGCTGAAGCTAGAAGACTTGCGAGAAAGTACAACGTCACCAATCTGACGGTGATAATAGACTACAACGATGCTCAGATAAGTGGAAGAGCAAGAGATGTTATGCCTGTGAATATAAAGGAAAATTACCTCGCAGATGGATGGAGGGTTATTGAAATTGATGGCCATGATTATTCCCAGATATATTCAGCTTTGAAAGAAGCGGCAGAGGATGAGGATAATCCTGTTGCTATCCTAGCAAGAACAGTTATAGGTAAAGGTGTTTCTTTTATGGAAAATCAGGTCAGATACCATGGAAAGCCTCTGAGCAAAGAAGAGCTTGAAAAAGCGCTCGAAGAGCTTGGGATAGAAAACGATGTGGAAGTGTATATAGAAAAAAGGAAGAATTTAAGGGTTGAAAAGCATATGAAGCTGGAGCAGGAGTACGATATAAAGATAGATACTGGGAAGCCAATCACTTACTCCTCAGATGAAAAACTCGACAATAGAACAGCGTTTGGAAGGGCGATTTTAGATCTTGTGAAACGAAACGAAGATGAGACACCGATTGTCGCTGTTGATTGTGATCTGTTAGGATCGGTCAAGCTGGATATGCTTAATAGAGAGAAGCCAGAGAGAGTCATCGAAGCAGGTGTTCAAGAGCACAACGCAGCTGCCATGGCGGGTGCTCTGTCTTCGGAAGGGGTTATCACCTTCTTCGCGGATTTTGGAGTATTTGGAGTCAGTGAGACCTACAATCAACACAGGTTGAACGCTATGAACCATACGAATCTGAAAGTCGTGGTCACTCACTGTGGCATAAACGTTGGGGAAGATGGAAAAACACATCATGCCCTGGACTATGTTTCGGCTCCTCTGAATTGGTTCGGTTACAAGGTTATAGTACCTGGAGATCCAAATCAGACGGATAGGGTTGTAAGGTACGTTGCCAGAACTTATGGCAATTTCGTTGTGGCTATGGGAAGATCGAAACTTCCCATCATATTGGATGAAAACGGAATGCCATTCTTTGGAGAAAAGTACGAATTTGAGTATGGAAAAATCGACGTGGTACGAGATGGTGAAGATCCCGTTCTGATAGCTTATGGATCAACCCTCCATATTGCTGTCAACGTTGCGGATAGATTGAAACGTGAAGGGATGAAACCGGTCGTCTTGAACGTATCTTGTCCTCATGACATAGATGAAGAGATCATGAGAAATTACATCCCTGGTAGGAAGGTGTTCGTCATAGAGGATCACAACGTTTTCACTGGCCTTGGAACCATAATGGGTTCTTTCCTCATTGAAAAAGGTTTAATCCCCGATTGTTTCACGAAAGTGGGTGTTCCTGAAATTCCCGTATCTGGTTCATGGGACCTTCTCTACAGAATCTATCGGTAAATGGATGATCGAAGTTGGCAGTCTGAAAAAAGGGATGTTCATAGTCTACGAAGGAGAGATATACAAAGTCATAGAAGCGAGTAAGCATTTCATGGGAAGAGGAAGTGGCCTCATCAGAACGAAACTGAAGAACGTAAAAACCGGACTGGTCAGGGAAGTGAATTTTCCAAGTGGTGAGAAGATTCCTGAGGCTGAGCTGTCTTTCAAAAAAGCTCAGTATCTGTACAACGACGGTGATCATTACTACTTCATGGATCTATCTGATTATGAACAGTACGCGCTACCAGAAGAGGAGATTGGAGACGCCAAATGGTATCTTACTGAAAACTTGGAGCTGGATCTTGTATTCTTCGAAGACAAACCCATCGGCATAGAGCTTCCGAATGTCGTCGTTTTAGAAGTGAAAGAAACGGAACCTGGGTACAAAGGAGATACGGTTTCAGGAGGGGGAAAACCTGCTGTTCTCGAGACAGGTTTGAAGGTAACCGTTCCCTTCTTCGTCGAGGTCGGTGACAAAATAAAGGTTGATACCAGAACAGGAGAGTACGTTGAAAGAGTATGAAAGGAGGGATATTTATGGCAGAAAAGGGCTTTGGGAACATTGAGATATCCGATAGTGTGATCAAAGAGATTGCTGTGAGGAGTGTCTCGGAATTTTTGGAAATATCTGAGGAGAAAAGTATAAAAAAGGTGAAGAAAAGTTTATCCGTCCAGAGAGAACCTGAAGGATCCGTGGTGGTAAACCTAAAGATCGATGTTCCCTATGGGGAACCCATACCGGATTACGTTTCAAAACTCATGGAAAAACTGAAAAACGATATTGAAAGGATGACAGAACTCACTGTGGAGGCTGTTAACGTCACTGTCGAAGACATATTTGAAGTGCCCAAGGAGGAAGAACAGGAAGTCCAGGAGGAAACATCTGAGGAAACTGAGGAAAGCGAAAAGGAAGATAGTAAAAACGAGTGAAATCGGGGGGTGTTTAATGTCTACTAGACGTCACCGCATGCGACTTGCGGTTTTTAAAACTCTGTTCCAGTATGAATTCAGGGGAGACGACCCTTTTGAAATCTTAAAAGAGGTTATGGATCGATCTTTGAACGATAAAGCTAGGGAGGACGCCAGAAGATATATTGAGAATATATTTGGAAATCTGAAAGAGATAGACAATATCATCTCTCAATATCTGGAAAATTGGACTCTGGATCGTTTGTCCGTTGTGGATAGGAACGTTCTGAGATTAGGGACCTACGAGCTCCTTCACGAGCTCGATGTTCCGATAGAGGTAACCATAGATGAGGCGATCGAAATAGCAAAAAGGTATGGAACTGAAAACAGCGGGAAATTTGTTAACGGCGTCCTTGATCGAATAGCTAAAGAAAAAGCTCCAAAGGAAAAATTTCTGCTATGAAAGGAGTGATGACAGTGCTTGAAGATATAGAAATAGCAAGAAAAGCAAGGTTGCTATCAATCGAGGAAGTGGCGCAGAAATTGGGAATAGATGAGAATCTTCTGAAAAAATATGGAAAGCATGTTGCTAAGATTCCCCATGGTTATCTCAAAAGGTTGGAAGGAAAACCTGATGGGAAGCTCGTAATCGTTACCGCTATAACCCCGACACCGGCTGGGGAGGGAAAGACAACAACTAGTATTGGCCTTTCGATGGCTATAAATAGATTGGGAAAGAACTCCATCGTCACCCTGAGAGAACCTTCTCTTGGACCCGTCATGGGGGTTAAAGGAGGAGCAACTGGCGGGGGATACTCACAGGTCCTCCCCATGGAAGATATAAATCTGCATTTCACCGGAGACATTCACGCTGTAACATCCGCTCACAACCTTCTCTCCGCAATGATCGATGCTCACATAAAGTTTGGAAACCCTCTGAACATAGACCCAACAAGAATCATGTGGAAACGTGCCATGGACATGAACGACAGAGCACTGAGAAACATTGTTGTCGGATTGGGAGGCACAGCTAACGGATATCCAAGAGAAGATGGGTTCGTAATAACCGCCGCATCGGAAGTAATGGCGATTTTGTGCCTTGCAAAGGATTTAAAGGATTTGAAGGAAAGATTGGGAAATATCGTTATTGGTAGGAAAAGGAATGGCGAGCCCGTAAAGGCAAGAGACTTAGAGGCTCAGGGAGCCATGGCTGTTCTTTTGAAGGATGCTATCGATCCGAATTTGGTTCAGACCATCGAAAATACACCTGCTTTCATACATGGTGGACCATTTGCGAATATAGCCCACGGGACGAACTCCATAGTAGCAACTAAGTTGGCGTTGAAACTGGCAGATTACGTTGTCACAGAAACAGGATTTGGAGCGGATCTCGGTGCTGAAAAATTCTTCGACTTCGTCAGCCCGGTGGGTAATTTTGT
>MZGO01000004.1 GCA_002084985.1 Thermotoga sp. 4484_232
GGGCTTTTAACTGCTTCTATGTTTTCCTCGATCACACGATCGTACAACTCTTTCCTAAGGATCTTTATATTCCTGGGAGCATCTATCCCCACTTTCACGGCATTTCCTTCAATTTTCAGAATCTTCACGATGATCTTATCGTCTATGACAAGACTTTCTCCCACTTTTCTTGTGAGAACAAGCATAATTCCACCTCATTCTGTCATACATTTTATCATGAATGAGCGAGCGGTCAGGCTAACATGACATTAACTCCCTGCTTTTTCAACGACAGCGATATTTCGTTTGAAAGAGCATCCGTTATCAAATAGCTGACTTCATTCATATCGCACATCTTTATGGGAGCTATCTTCCCAATCTTTCTGTGATCTGCAACTACTATGACTCTTTTGCTTCGCTCAAGCATTTTTCTGGCAACGAAAGCTTCCTCAATATCTGTGAAAGTCACTCCCACGATGGGATGGATACCATCTGCTCCCGTTATGAACACATCGAAATTCATCTTTTCTAAAAACGAGAAAACGTGTCCTCCGATACACTCAAAAGATCCTTCCCTCACTGTTCCACCTGTGTGGATGAGCTTGAAACTCTTTTTAAGTTGTATAACGGCCCATGCTGTTGTTATGGAATTCGTGATGATGGTTAAATCATGGAGGGAGCTATCATCGAGGGCACAGACTGTGTAATAGATCGTACTTCCTCCCCCAAGAGCTATTATCTGATGTTCTTCAAGGATTGTTACCACCTTTCTTGCTATTCTCTTTTTTTCGTTCTTAAACTCATCAAGCCTTGCAAAGAACGAGAGTTCTCTGGAGTATCCCTTTAGGGAAGCCCCTCCCCTGTACTTTTCTATCAATCCATGCTGCTTTAGAAGATTCAGATCCCTTCGAATCGTGGCTTCTGAAACGTTCAAGGATTCCTTGAGTTCATTTATCGTTGCAAATCCTTTTTCTCTAAGATAGTTCAAGATCTTTTCTAGTCTTTTCTCTCTCATCGGTTCACCTCAGGTATGAACAACATCCACATCATGGAATGTAACCGATCCTGGATCGAAAATTAGCGTAACGATACCTATTGGGCCATTCCTTTGCTTTCCTATTATTACCTCTGCCTCATGAGGCTCCTTGATCCTTTCAGTTTTCTTGTAATACTCCTCTCTGTAAATGAAGAGGACGGTATCTGCATCCTGTTCAATGGCTCCCGATTCTCTCAGGTCACTGAGTCTTGGCCTTTTATCCTCTCTCTGCTCTACCGCTCTTGAGAGCTGAGAAAGTGCAACAACCACAACATCGAGTTCTCTCGCCAACAACTTCATGGATCTTGATATCTCAGATATCTCTTGCTGCCTGTTTTCCCTAAATCCCTTTATGTGCATGAGCTGGAGATAATCAACGAAGAAGACTTCCACACCATATTCTCTCTTCATACGTCTTGCTTTGGCCCTTAAAGTTCTGGGGTCCAGGGCGGTTTCATCGTCTACCACTATGCTAGCTTTATAGAGCTTTGATGCAGCGAGGGTCAATCTTTCCCACTCATCCTCGTTTAGATAGCCTGTCCTCAACCTGTGAAGATCGACACCTGCTTCCATGCAGAGAAGCCTTTGAGCGAGTTGCTCCTTGGACATCTCAAGGCTGAATATTCCAACAGGTATGTTGAATCTCACTGCCATGTTTTTGGCTATTGAGAGAGCAAAGGCCGTTTTCCCCATAGATGGTCTTGCAGCAACGATGACAAGATCGGATTTATGAAATCCTGTCGTTTGCTTGTCCAGTTCTCTATAACCCGTTGGGAAACCTGTGACCAACACTCCGGTCTCTACCATTTGACTCTTTTCCCTGAATTTTTCAAGATTTTCAAATACTTGGTGCATGATACCACTTATGTGATCGTACGTCTTCGTGGTCCTGGACTCCGCTATCTCAAATATCAATCTCTCCGCCGAATCCAGTATTTCATCGACGTCACCCTCGGAGTAAGCAGTCTCGGTTATCTTTCTGGATGATTCTATGAGTTGTCTCAATATCGATTTATCACGGACTATCTGAGCGTAATGAAGTGCATGAGCAGATGTTGGAACGGATTCTGCAAGTCTTGCAACTTCGAGTTCTCCTCCAACATCGGAGAGTCTCCCCATGGACTTGAGTTCATCACACACCGATACTATGTCTATGGGCTTTACTTCATCGTAGAGTTTCTCTATGGCTTGAAATATGTACTGATGCTTTTTCAAATAGAAATCTTGATGGGTGAGAACTTCTAAAACATCGTTTATTACAGAAGGATCTATCAAAATGCTACCTATGACCGCCTCTTCAGCTTCGAGATTGTGTGGAGGAACCCTCAAGGATATCACCCCTTCAGAAAAGACTGAAGCCGAATTCTCCCGTTTTTGGATCGAACGAAAAACCTTTGTCCGGGAATTCCTTTATGTAGAATTTGAAAGCAAGCTTTTCAACCTTCAAATCTTTACCGAAAGAACTCTCAAAGCTCATACCCCAACAATGAAGACTTTTCCCTATTTTCAACGTCATCTTGTCCATCTTCCACTCACTGTCCCTTTTTTTGGACGTTAAACTGATCGAGACTGTCGGATCGAACGATGACAGACCGTAGGTCAACTTAAAATACGAATCCTTAACGTAGCTCAGAGAAATCTTGTTCTTTGCTTTTCCTATGTAGAAACTGCCGGACAATGTGCTCTTCTTTACCTTTTTTGTTTCCAATTCAAAAATCGTTTTCAACGTTAAACTAGGCCTTCTCATGAAGAGGAACTCGCGACCAGATATTTTCAGAATATCGGTGATTTCTTTCACGTGTTTCTCCTCACCGTACCTATAAAGAAATGATACAGAGTTTTTCAAGGAACCATAAGTTTGCGAGAACGTATACTTCGTTGTGGTTTTCTCCGGCTCGTATAGCTTGTACAACGTGGAAGTTTTGATAGAGAAATCAACGCTTCCTATTGAAAAAGAACTCGTTGTTTCTACCTTAGGATCAGACCAATTCCTTTCCTTTTTCATGAAATCGTACTTCGTCGCCATGGATATCGTCGTATTGAGAAGAGGAGGAAAACTCATCTTAGAAGATATGTTCAGAAAATTTGCGTTCTTTCCACTCGAAAAACTCTCGGGAGACTTACCAAAAGCATCCACATAGTTGTGAGCCAAAACGAAGGAAAAGCCTTTAGCAGAGAAAGCGAGGGTGTTTTTGAAAACATTCGCTATCCGGTATCTCATATCCTCATCCTTCTTCTCCTTGAATCCTATCAGAATGTTGTGATCGAACGAGTATTTAGGAAAAGTTCCAATTGAGAATCCTTTGAGATCGAAAAGAAAATCCAAGAGGTTTTGATGGTTGACGAGTCCAAACTCTTTGAATGAATAAGACCCTTTGAGAGTCGTTTTAACAGATTTTAAAATGTACCATTCCTTTGTTGCAAAAACCATCGTGTAGTTTCCAGAAGAGCTCATATCTTTTAGATGGTCAAAGAAGTTTCCTTCCTTGTAGCTTAAATCCCCTTTATGAGAGAACTTCTGTATCGCCAGGTCACCAATGGGTGTTGGTATCGAAACTTTTTCTGCGAACACGTAAGGAATCTTGTATGATACATTGCTTGATGTCGATTTTCTTTCCAAGACGTATCCATACTTTCCCTTACCAACTTTTTCTATTCCTGAGAGGTTCAACACGGTGTTAAAGGTATCACCAGTTACTTTGTGAGAGAAACTGAAGGTGGATGGCAAAATGAAAGCGAGTTTCGATATTTTAAAGGAGAGAGTGTATGAATCCTCCGATGACCTTGAAAAACAATCCTTCCTTCGATGAAAGGCTGAAACTGAATATAAGAGGTTGAGGCCCTCCTTTCAACGATGAAAAATAAATGGGATAATACATTACAGGAATTCCTAAGATATGGAAAATAGCATGATACGCTACCATGTATTCGTTTTCCTTGAGTTCAACGAATACCGCCGATATTTTATAGTGAGGTTCTGCGAGATTACATGTTGTAACATAACCATACTTTATCCCAGTTAATCCCCTTTCAACGGTGCCACTGGTTCCTCCTATGTAAACTTTATGTTTCTTACCCTTTTCATCCTTAAAAAAACTCTCCCCTCTTATACCGGCTATGAATGCTCTCTCCTCTTCGAAGATGAACCTCATCTTCTCAACGTTCAAGACTATGTCTTTCTTAACATAAGTTACTGTTCCTTCCGATACAACTTCCGTTACTTTACCTTCATCGTTCAAGATGGCTACTAAGGTGGAAGCTTTCGTTACGGAATCCTTATAATGAACTTCTACGTTTCCGGAGAATACGACTTTATCTCTGTATTTCATAACGTGGTCGGCTGTTATAGTAACTTCCGTTGAAAAACCCAAAGTCACAGGAAGAATTATCACTAGAAATATGAAGAACTTCGATAGAATCTCCCTAATTCTGTAAGCGCTGGTTGTATCGAGCAAAATGAAAAGCAAAAGACCAGATATCGAAAACACAATATCTGGTATCCAAGGAGCTAGATTTGGCGATATCAGTCTTTCTTTCCCCATGGCGCACAACCATGCACTGGAACCTTGATACAGCACAACCAGGATAAAAGTGAAAATCACACCCCATGATTTGCTTTTGAAGTTGAAAAGAAGAGAAAGCGGAATGCCAACCAGGACTATTATGAGAGGCCCAAGAGCGTTCGCATATCTTGAGTACAATTCCACTATCAGAGGAGCTGTATCTATACCAACTTTCTTGAAGAAAATGATCTTGCTCCTTATCTCACTCCCCTTCATCTCTCTGGGAGACTTTCCAAGCCTCAAGTAATTCTCCAAATCCTTTTCTATATCTAGTTCCATTTTCGAAAACCTCGCATCGATCTTCAAAAATCCATCCTTATCCACGGTGTAGTATTTTCCGTCGTACAGATACCATTTCCCTTTTTCTTTCACGACTTTCTTCGCGGTTATTATGGATTCTTCCTTCCCATACCTGAATAGGACAACGTCCCACAGCGTTTCGTTTTTCTCATCGTACTTTTTCACATAAAAATACTGATTTTCACCCAATTTCGTGAGGATGTTCTCAGCTATGAAAGTCTGAGGTCTCCTGTAGACATACTTAGATAGTACATCTTCAACCTTGGTGTTATACGCAGGAACTAGATAATCACTTAGATAGTAAGTTATGCCGCTCAAAAACAGTGAAATGATGAGAAATGGCAGTAACAGACTTTTCAATGAGATACCGTGAACCTGAAATGCCATCATCTCCCTGTCGTTTGAGAGTTGAGAAACGATCCAGAATATGGAAAGTAAAATTCCCACGGGAATGCCCATGGAAACGAAGTATGGGAGATAGTAATATATCAAAAGAAGTAACTTAGCTATACCAACTCTGTGTCTCACGATTATATCAGAGAGTTGGTACAGTATTTCCACACTGACAAAAATGACGAATCCACCGAGACCTATCAAGAAAGGCCAAACGGAAAGCTTTGAAATGTACTTAATCAGAACTTTCAAACAGAATCCCTCCACCTTTTTTGAAAGCCACCATATCGTCATGGCAGCACTTGTACAGATCCCCTTTCACCATGTATACGGTCGCTTCCACTATGTTGGTTGCAAGATCCGCCACCTCTTCTATGAAATTGGCTATTTCAAGAAGCAGCAACGCCCTTTTCACGTACTTTGGAGACTCCATCATGTAGAGCAGTAAATCCTCTTTCACCTTTTCGTAAAGCTCATCGACTTCTGCGTCTTGCTTACATATCTCAAATGATTTTTCTGCATCGGCATCCGCAAACATTCTGAGACTTTCCTTTACCATTTTGGATGTTATATCAGCCATCTTCGGTATGTCTATCAAAGGTTTCAACGGGGGCTCTTTGGAAAGTTCTAGAGCGTTTTTAGCGATCCTGGCGGATCTATCACCTATGTTTTCCAAGATCTCTGCTATCCTGATGCCCGTTGTGACCATTTTGAGCTCTATTTTTATCGGGGTGAATATTCCAAGGATCTCCATGGCTTTCTCGTGGATCTCTATCTCCATCTGATCCATTAGATCATCATCAGATATGACTTCATTTGCAAGATTCGCATTTCTTTCAATTAAAGAAGATATCGACTTTTTGAACATCTTCTCCGCGAACCATCCTGCTTTCAAGACACCCTTTTTGAATTCCTCTACCTTCTCACGAAGGATCCATCTCATACGATGCGCCTCCCATATCCTATCTTACCCTTAATGACCTTGAAGAAATCGAAACCCTTCGGTCGAAGGATTCTCACACTCTTTTCAGATCTATAGACAGCGAATTCATTTGTTTTCTCAACGGCCTTCCCATCCACAACCAGGTTTCCACTCCCAGTGGTTTTAACACTCAGAGTCTCTTTCGAAGGAATTAGAATACTTCTTGTGAAAAGGAACTGAGGGGCCATGGGTGTTATCTCGATGACATCACAATCTGGGGCTATCATGGGGCCTCCTAAGGAAAGTCCATAAGCGGTAGATCCTGTAGGAGTGGATACAACAACACCATCTGCGAAGAACCAGAGGGGAGAGTGGTCATCAACCATTATCTCAATTTCAAGCATTTTACCTTCAACATCTTTCTGAAGAACCACATCGTTGAGAGCCAGATACACACCTTTTCCCGTTCTTATTTCAAGCAACCACCTTCTATCTTCAACTATCCTGTCGTTCTTTATGTCCTCGAAGAAATCTTCCATTTCGTCTACAGAGTACGATGTTAAAAAACCTAATCTTCCAGCCTTGAAACCAACTATTGGTACATCATCGTGAACAACCTTTGCAACCCTTATGACCGTTCCATCACCTCCAACTACGAGAACAAGATCCAGGTTACCGGGTATACTTCTCACGTTCTCCGTCTTTTCGAAAATAACAACCTCACCTTCCATTTCCGTTCTTTCTTTCAATTTCCTGGCTGTCGTAATCCTATCGGGGTGGTAAATGACGGCCACTTTCATCTCAGTCTCACCGCCAGGTCGAACAGCGTTTGTACAAGAAAGCTATCTAAGAATATCAACAGGAGTATCGCTATGAAAGGGGTTAAATCCACAGGACCCAGTGGAGGTATGAGTTTTCTCAAGGGCTTTTCCACTATGTCAGCTAACGAAGCGAAGAAATATTTCACCGGATTGTAAACGAAAGGGCTGACCCAGCTCAAAAGTGCAGATATTATTATGGCAGCCATCTCCGTGTAGATGAATATCCTCAAAACGATAGCAATGGCTTTTAGAAGGTTCCCAACGACGAACACTTTATTCATCACCTCCTGAATATGGCTGTTCCGATTCTAACCATAGTGGCGCCTTCTTCCACAGCCACTTCGAAATCGTTGCTCATTCCCATCGAGAGTTCTTTAATCCCAGCGTTTTTGAAATACCTCTTCATCAGATAATCTCGAAGTTCTCTCAATTTCCTGAAACCCCATCTAACTTCCTCGGGATTTTCAACGTATGGAGCCATGGTCATGAGACCCTCAAAGAAGACGTTTTCGTATTTTTCACACTTTTTCAAAAAATCTTCTACCTCCTCAGGCTTCAATCCCGCTTTCGTTTCCTCACCGAAGACATTGACTTCCACGAGAACCCTTTGAATTTTCCCAATCCTTCCAGCTCTTTTACTTATTTCTGCAACTTCTTCTTCTCTCCAAACGGAGTGGACATACTCGCATATGGGAACAAAATACCTCACTTTATTTGTCTGTATTCTTCCTATAAAATGCCATGTTATCCCAAGATCTTTTAGTTCTTCATATTTTTTTCTCAATTCCTGAGCCCTATTTTCTCCGAAATTTCTGAGGCCGTATTCGTAAGCTTTCCTTATAACCTCTGGAGGAACATTCTTAGTTACGGCAACAAGCAATATATCTTTAAAATTTCTTCCGGACCTTTCAGCAGCTTTATTTATTCTTTCCAAAACCCTTTTTATGTTGCTTTCCAACAAGGTTTTCACACTCCTTCAAAGAGAGGCCCTTTCCCCTTATCGTAGCCAAGATGACTATAAGCTTTTTCTGTCGCTACCCTCCCTCTTGAAGTCCTCGCTATGAAACCTGACTGGAGAAGATAGGGTTCATAGACTTCACTTATGGTATCCGGTTCAACACCCAGGGTTGCTGCTATTGCGTTCAACCCAACTGGTCCACCGTTGAAAACCTCGATGATCACCCTCAGAATCTTCTTGTCGAAATCGTCCAATCCCTCATCGTCTATTCCTAAAATTCTCATGGCTCTCGATACAAGGTCAAGATCTATCCTATCCTTTCCCTCCACAGTTGAAAGATCCCTTACCCTTTTCAAGAGTCTTATCGCTATTCTGGGAGTTCCCCTTGATCTTTTTGCAAGATACCATGCCGCTTCATCGTCTATTTCTATGTTCATCAACCTAGAAGCCCTCATCACTATCTGCTTGATATCATCCGTTTCGTAGAAATCAAGCTCCAGGATCATGCCGAATCTGTTTCTGAGGGGAGAACTCAGAAGGCCACTTCTTGTGGTTGCTCCAACTAAGGTGAAAGGTTTTATATCTATTCTTATGGATCTTGCACTTGGCCCCTTTCCAATCATTATATCTATCTGAAAGTCTTCAAGGGCGGAGTAGAGAATCTCCTCAACAGCTCTATTCAACCTATGTATTTCATCTATGAACAACACGTCTCCAAACTCCAGGTTGGTTAATATCGCGGCCATGTCTCCCTGTTTTTCCAGAACCGGGCCGCTTGTTATATGAATGTTAGTTCCCATCTCGTTGGCTATGACGTAAGCGAGTGTTGTTTTACCAAGACCAGGCGGGCCAGCTAGAAGGACATGATCCAGAGGCTCTTTTCTCTTCTTGGCAGCTTCTATGGCGAGCTTCAACCTTTCTTTAACCTTATCCTGGCCAATGTATTCTTCCAGATTTTTCGGCCTCAGAAACGATACACCGATATCGTACCCCGTTCTTTCTGGTGTTAAATATCTCTCCATCGTTCCACCTCACGGATAAACCCTGTAGAGAGTCCTTGCAAAGGGAATCGTTTCTCTTACATGGTCCAAACCGCATATCCATGCAACGGTTCTTTCAACCCCAAGCCCGAATCCGCTGTGAGGGACGCTCCCCCACTTTCTCAGATCCAAATACCATTTGTACGATTCCAATGGGAGGTTGAATTCTTTGATCCTCTCAACAAGAAGGTTGTAATCGTGAATTCTTTGAGAAGCCCCTATTATCTCTCCGTAGCCTTCTGGTGCAAGAAGGTCATCACATAAAACCACCTCGGGTCTCTCCGGATCGGGTTGCATGTAAAAGGCTTTTGCCTTCCTTGGATAGTGTGTGACGAAGACCGGTTTTTCGAATTCTTCAGCTATTGCCGTTTCTTCATCCCCCCCAAAATCATCTCCCCATTTGATATCGAAACCTTTCTTTTGCAAAAGTCTTATAGCCTCGTCGTACGTGATTCTGGGAAAAGGAGGTTCGATCTTTTCAAGTTTTGATATATCCCTTCCAATGGCTTCGAGATGATCCGATGCGTTTTCGAGGACCCATTTCACTATATAGGAAACCAGATCTTCTTGCAATTTCAGATTGTCTTCATGCTCGTAATAGGCAACTTCAGCTTCATTCATCCAGAATTCAATAAGATGTCTCCTAGTTTTGGATTTCTCTGCTCTAAAGGTTGGCCCAAGGTTGTAGACTTTTCCAAGAGCCATGCAAGCCGCTTCCAGATAGAGTTGTCCAGTTTGAGCTAAGTACACTTTCCCGTAATCAAAATAGTCGAGTTCGAAAAGATTACCGGCGGCCTCTCCAATTGAACCGGTGAATATGGGTGTGTCGACTAAAACGAATTTTCTCTCCCAATAAAAATTTCTGATGGCTTTTATTATTTCATCTCTGATTCTCAATATATGAAACTGTCTCTTCGATCTTATCCAGAGGTGTCTTCTTTCCATCAGGTAGTCTATACCATGATCCGGTTTATTTATTGGAAACGGCTCTTGAGGGATTTGAACCGCTTTGACTTCATTTGCCAGGATTTCAACTCCTCCTGGAGCTCTTTCATCCTCTCTGACTTTCCCCCTTACAACGATACTCGATTCCATTTTCAGCTTCTTACAGGTTCTGAAGGTCTCGTTGTCCACACTGGATTTTTCAACGACCGCTTGAACGAATCCCGTTCCATCTCTCATCTGTATGAAATGAATCTTCCCGCTGGATCTTATTCTCCACACCCACCCTCTCAATTCAACATCTTCACCTATATGCTTCTTCAAATCTTCTATGTACACCCACTCCATTTTCACTCCCCCTTGTTTCGTCTTCTGTGATTATAACATCGAAAAAGGGGGCCAAGCCCCCTAAAAAATTCAACACACTTTAATGTTTAGAACATGGATATTACACCCAACACCAAAGCGATGGCTCCTAAGGCTATTCCTGCTATGCTCATGGTCTGAAGTTCGGAAATCTTCTTGGAAAGACCAGCGCTAACACTGTTTACATCATCCATCCATGGTTTATTAGCGATATTCTCCTCCACAGAACTTATTTCCTTTTCAAGTTGAGTTGCTTTTTTCTCGACGGAATACATTCTTCCAGCGAGTGCACCAACATCGTTTTGAAGACTCATTATCTTCTTGGCATTGCTCTTCACATCAGCAGAAACTTTTTGAATAGTTGTTTTTATATCCTCTATATCCGAACTTATAGTGGCAACCTGTCCTTCAAGAACACTGACCCTTGCTTCCATCGCTTTGTACCCTTTGGAAAGATCGTTCAGAAGCACCCTTATGTTTTCGATCTCTCCTGCAAGTTTCGTATCTTCATCTTCCAGTGCTTTCTTGTATCCTTCTAGCTTTTTATAGAGCGTTACTGAAAGTTCTCCAACCTTCTTGTCCACGTAATCTTTCAAGGATTTCTCAGAAACACTCATTTTGTCTTCCAGATTCTTAAGAGTTTCTTCAACAGCCGTTACGGTAGCTTCCAAGGACGAGAGAGCGTTTTCTACTTCCATCTTGAGACTGGATTGACTATCAAGAAGATCATTTCTTACAGCGCTTATCTTCGATTCTATGACACTCATGGATGGTATCTTCATTTCCAGAGCGCTGATCTTCCCACTCAGAGTCAGGTTCAAAGTTTGTAGATCTTTCGACAACTTTTCAAGCCCCTTGGTGTAACCCTCTTTGTTCATTTCCACATCCTTTTTGATGGAGTTTACATCGACCTCCAGAGCTTTTATTTTTCCTTCAAGATCCAATATCTTTCCGCCGTATCCCTTCAGTTTCTCGATATCACCAGACAGTCCCTTCTGTTTTGTGGAAAGTTCAGAGTATTTGGAACTCAAGTCAGATACATCGGAAGACACGCTCTGTATTTTCGAAAGTAATTCCTTCCTTATATCCTTTATCTCAAGCACAGTACTTCTGAGGCCAGCAACCTCCGTCTGGAGTTTCGAGAAATCACTTTTCAGATTCGATATATCCTCTGCGTTTCTCTGAAGCTTCATCAAAGCTGTGCTGACCAAATCCTCAAGGGTTGTAACTTTATTGACCGCAGCCTCGATTTCCTTTTTAGGAGCTATCGTCTTTTCAATGTAGTTCAAGAACCTGTAAAAGGCTAAAGCAACCTGATATCTTGTCATTGGGGAGTTTCCCTGGAATGTACCATCTGGCATACCTGTTATGACACCAATTTCTGCCATCTTCATGACTGCTTCGTAAGCCCAATGATTAACGGGGACATCCTTGAAACCCGCTCCTAGCAGGATAACCGTGGTCATCAAAAACAGCACTCCTAGAAATCTCTTCACATCGATCACCTCCCGATCTTTTCTTTGAGTCTATATTAACACAACTGAAGAAGAATATCACTTTTTTCTGAAGACGTTTTCGACACCCGGAAATTTTCCTTCCTTAACTTCTTCCTTGTATGCTCTAACAGCTTCCAAAGATATCCTGTAAAGATCTGCGTATTTCTTTACAAACCTTGGAGAAAACTCCGGATTCAATCCCAGAACATCGTGCCACACCAAAACCTGTCCATCGCAATATCTTCCAGCGCCTATACCAATCGTTGGGATCTTAACTTTCTCAGTTATCTCACGAGCGACCTCCTCCATAACCATTTCCAGGACTATGGAGAAAACACCTGCTTCTTCCAGAGCCATAGCATCTTCTATCAATTTTTTCCTACTCTCTTCAGTTTTTCCCTGCACCTTGTAGCCGCCAAAGACGTTCACTGACTGTGGTGTCAGTCCCAGATGCCCCATAACCGGTATTCCAGATGCGACCAATTTCCTTATCAACCCTGCAAGCTCTCTCCCCCCTTCCAATTTAACAGCATTGGCACCGCACTTTAAGAAAAGACCTGCGTTTTTGATCGCTTCACTTTCAGAAACTTGATATGAAAGAAAAGGCATGTCTGCAACTATAAAAGCTTCCTCTGCTCCTCTTCTCACAGCGGAAACATGAATGAGCATCTCCTCCATCGTCACAGGTATCGTATCCTTGTAACCCAGAACGTTGTTACCCAAAGAATCCCCAACGAGAATTATGTCTACTCCTGCCTCCCAGGCAATTCTGGCACTGGGAGCATCGTAAGCGGTTATCATAACGATTTTTTCCTTCCCTTTCATTCTCATAATTTTAATGACATCCATGCCTTTTCACCTCTTTTAAAACCTTCACCATGCTCCAGTAGAGATCCACGTATTCTGGGAAAACTTGCTCGAATATCTCTCCTTCTTTCCTTATTATCTCCTTCTCCCCTCTAGCTACAGGCCCTGTGAGAGCTTTTTCAATACCGATTTTTTTCATATTCTCCACAGTTGTTTCCATCAAATGCAGAGTTGGTACCGATTCAACACCAGAGATTTCGTAGAGTCTCTTTGAAAGATAAGCCAATCCTACAAGAAAATTCGCGGCAACAACTGCTGCAAGATGGTAATAGGGTTTCTTATCTTCAGGAATCACAACATATTTTCCGGAGATGAGATTCACAATCTTGATGCAGGATTCTATACCCGATTTGTTTCCCTCTATACCAAAGATAATGTCCTTTCTTCTTTCAAGAGCTTTTTGAAAATCTGAGAAGGAAAAGTTGGGATGAAGTGATGCCCTTCCCCATCCCTTGCTGTCCGCATCTTGAAAGATCGAAGATGGTAGGTAACCGCTTGCATGTATAAAAACGGTACCTTCTTTCGCTTTCTCTTTCAGCACATCGTATACCTGTCTTATACATCTATCTGGAACGAGGACGAATACGATCCCTTCCAGAGCTGAAAGATCATCGTAAGAAATTCCCTGACCTTTTCCAAGCCATCCTACGAACGCTTTCGCTTTTTCTCTCTTCCTCGAGATCACAAAGCGAATATCGAAATCATCGGACAAAATTTTGGCGAAAAATTTCGAAACGTTTCCTGTGCCTGCAAAATTAACGATCATAACAGTAATTCCTCCAATACCTTTTTCATTTCATCGAAATCGCATTTACAAACGACAGTTGCTCTTTTCGTACCACCACCGCCTTTACCTTCAAATCTTTCCAAAATCTTCTTGGCAAGGTCTCCGCAATTTACAGAAGAGGAAGCTATGTCGTATCTATCACCGTTTTTCACTATTAAAATGACGTTTTTAACGTCCGCGAGGAACTTCGGAAGGAATCTCCCTACCTCTGGGAAACCTTCATAGAAAACCAATTGAAAATCATTCAATTTCTCAGCTCTTGCCAAAAGTTCTTTTGACAGAGTTTTTGCAAATTCTTCCGATAACTTTTCGATCATAGAGCTCTGACTTTTCACCTTATCTAGAAGGTTCAAAATCCTCTTTTCCATCTCATCTATAGACGTTGTGAGAACTACTGAGAGTTTTTTCAGAAGATCCACTCTTTTTTCATAATCCTTTATAGCCCTATCCCC
>MZGO01000094.1 GCA_002084985.1 Thermotoga sp. 4484_232
AACAGCAATATCAGAAGGTGAGGAGGTTGCATGTTGGAAGCCATCATATTTGACATGGACGGTGTTCTTGTTGATTCCGAGAAACTGTACAGAACGATTTTTAAGAGTGTGACCGAAGAACTGGGTGGTGTTTTCAAGGATGAGCTTTTCAGATCGATGATGGGAATACCTGAAAGTAAGGGACTGCCAGTATTCCATAAGAAAGCAGGAAACTTTGAGGGAACTGAACACGGAACCCGGTAAAGTGGTTGTCTTTGAAGATTCGAAGAATGGGGTCTTATCAGCCAGAAATGCCGGCATAAAGAGGATATTTGGCGTTCTCCATGAGTGGAACGACGAAAGAGAACTTTTGGAAGCAGGAGCTCTGAAAGTATTCAAACTTCCAGAAGATCTTAGCAATATTTTAGAAGAGCTTTCTTAGAACTCAAAGGTATCTTTATAACCATTGGTGATGGGCATTCTCCTGTCTTTTCCGAAAGCTCTTTTGGTTATCTTTATCCCGGGAGGCGCTTGCCTTCTCTTGTATTCATTACTATCCACCATTTTGATGATACTCTCTACGAGTTCTTTTGGAAAACCCTCTTTTACTATTTCATCGGTACTTCTGTCTTCTTCCACATAGAGTTTCAAGATCTTATCGAGTATGTCGTAAGGTGGTAGTTTTTCTTGATCAGTTTGATCAGGTTTCAATTCAGCAGAAGGTGGTTTTTCAAAGATCCTTTGAGGGATAATTTCTCTTCCCTTTTTCTCGTTTATCCATCGTGCGATTCTGTAAACATCCGTTTTATAAACATCCTTCAAAACAGCGAATCCCCCTGCCATATCACCGTAAAGTGTGGTATAGCCTGTTGCCATCTCACTTTTGTTCCCTGTTGTGAGAACTATCCAGCCAAATTTGTTGGAAAGGGCCATCAGGTAGTTTCCTCTTATACGAGCTTGTATGTTCTCTTCTGTGACATCAGGTTCTGTGTCTTTGAAAACATCCTTCAAAGCCTCCAAATAGGATTGAAAGACGTTGGTTATGGGTATCGTAAAGGTTTTTATTCCCAGATTCTTAGCAAGTTCTGTGGCATCCTCAACACTTTCTCTTGATGTGTACATTGAGGGCATCAAAACTCCCACGACGTTCTCCTTTCCCAGAGCTTCAACCGCGATTGCTGCGACGAGTGATGAGTCTATTCCTCCACTCAGGCCAACGACAACTTTTTTAAAACCATTCTTTCTGATGTAATCCCTGGTTCCAAGAACGAGAGCTCTAAGCATCTCCTCTTCCCTGCATATATTCCCTGCGATTTTTCCTTCCAATTTTTCGTTTTTATCTGACAGCTTCCCCATTTTAATGATTTCCACGGGGTTTCCTTAAATAAACTATGGGTACGTGAAAATCAAAAGCTTTCATTCCTATGTACTTCTTTCTGAGATCTCTTTTTCCCACAAAATAGGGAGATGCTGATATGTTCAGAATGAGCTGAGCTCCCTCTGAAAAAACAAGATCACCCATTGGACCGTATGGATGCCAAATATCTTCGCATATCGTGACACCAATTTTGATTCCTTCGAAATCAAGGATCATGGGAGATTTCCCAGCTTTGAAATATCTTTGTTCATCAAAGACACTGTAATTTGGTAGAAACATCTTCCTGTATCTTGCAACGATCTTTCCATCCCTTAGAATCCCCGCAGAGTTGTAGGCATCATCATCAACATCTATGAAACCAACTACTACCGTGACATTCTTACCTTTGGTGAACTTTGCAACCTCTTCCAGAGCCCTTATGTTATCCTTCAAAAAAGGGGGCTTCAGGATCAAATCTTCTGGTGGGTAACCTGTTATGAAAAGCTCAGGAAGCAGAAGAATGTCAGCTTTTCTCATTTCAGCAAGTTTAATGGCTTCTATAGCTTTCTCAACATTCCTTTCGAGATCGCCCACTTTTGCGTTGAGCTGGGCCATTGATACTCTGACGATCAAGTTGATCACCTCCAAAATGATATTTTAGATCTTTTCGAGGAAAAAGGTGTCAATTTGGTAATAAAGTGAGGTGACGAAATGTTCATCATCTACTCAACTTTTCTTAATAAAGAGAAAGCGGTAGAAGTTGGCAAGAAGTTACTAGAAGATAAACTCATAGGATGTTTCAACGTGTTTCCTATCATATCAGGATACTGGTGGAAAGGTGAGATGGTGGAAGATGAGGAAGTCGGTGTCATATTCAAGACATCGGAAAAGAGCGTTGAAAACGTGTTCAAAAGATTGAAGGAACTGCATCTGGCGATAACGAGTTTCTATGAGCTAGAGGGAAGAGTTCCAAGAAGTGTCAATGAACTCTTTGAAAACGGTTATTTACTCTTCGAATTGGAAGGGTACGAGATCGAGAACGAAAGTGATAGCGTAAAAATCGTTTTGAAGAAAGAGGTGGATCCATCATACCTTGAACCTATAATACCTGGTATAAAGAAGGAAAATGGTAACGTGTCTTTGAAGATAAAGATAAGGAGGGAATATATGTGAGCTACGCCAAATACTTCAAGATCACCACGTTCCTTCTTATAGTATATTTCGCCATGGTCACGATTATCGCTTTTTCCCTGATGATAGACCTCGTATTTTTCAAAGAATATTTGGAAAAAATGGATATTAGAAGCCATCCTAAAAAACCAAACATGGGATTTTTCTTTCGCCTCCTCTGTGATTTCGGGGGAAAGATAGAAAGTGAACTTGCAGAGCTCTACAAAGCTGAAAATCCTAAAGACATTGCGAAATCCTTAATGAAACTCGATGTTCTGGAGAGAAAAGCAACTCGCACTTGTTTCATGTGGCTTCTAGCGTTGTACTCACTGGGTGTTGGGATGTTCTTCACGATTTCGATCTCTTCTTACCGCAGAATCACGAAAAGTTTGAGAAAATTGATAGAAGGTTTTGAAAGGATAATGAACCATGATTACGGATATCAAATCTCTCTAGGCGGGGATTTTAAAGAGTTCGAAGAAGCCATAATTGCATTCAACAAAGCATCAAAAGGTATAAAAACATTCAATGAAGAACTGTTAAACATCTTGAAAGAATGGGGAGAAAGGTAATAAAATACTACAACGTAACGGCTAAAAAATTCTTCATGGAAGGTGGGGACGTGGTTGAGAAAGGAGAAGGAGGCATGATAGTCCTATTCGAGTTTGAGCATCCCTACAAAGGTTGGACATGGAAACTCAGCATGGATGTGAAGAAAGCGGATCTGGTTTTGGAAGAATTCACAGCCCTCAAGGAACTCGCTTTTACTGAAAGATTTCCTCTGACCAGGGACGGGGTGACGAGATGCTACAACAAGATCTACAAAAAGTATAACACGGTGAGGAAGTCGCCACCTTTTACGGCTGAACAGTTCACCGAGATGTTGAAGCAAAGGTTTGAGGAAGTGGATGAAAGAATCAAGCTCTGTGTCACAGAGATGAACAAAATAATGGCCGGAAAAGTGAAAAAACATTAGATAGGTTGTCTCTATATTTCAGCTGCTTGAAAGGTTTTAAAAACCTTTCTTACTCTTCGTACTTATGGCTCTTTACAGCTGATTTTTAAGGTACAATTTATTAATGAGAATGATTCTCAATAAGAGGTGAGATGATGAAACTTTCCGAAGCACCAATTGGAACCACGGTCGAGGTTACAAGATTGAATTTACCACCTGACGTTGAGTCCAAGATATTGAGTCTAGGATTTGTGCCGGGAACCAGAGTGGAGGTTGTGAAAGAAGCACCTTTGGGAGATCCCAGGGTTTACAGAGTCATGGGAAAGATGGTGACTCTTAGAAAAGAGGAAGCCGAAGGAATAGAAGTCATTCCGGTTGAAAGCGTCGTACCGCTCTCTCTTGCAAAACCAGGTGAGATATACGAGGTGGTTCGTTTTTTGGGAGGTGGAATGTTCCTGATGAGAATGAGAAACTTTGGAATAAATATCGGGACTAGGGTGAGAGTCCTTTCAAATTTTCGTGGTGTTTCTTTGAAGATAAACGGGAGAATTGCCAGACTCGGACATGGTATGGCGGGAAAGATCCTTGTTAGGAGGATAGGATGATGATAAGGGTCGCACTTGCGGGAAACCCAAACGTTGGGAAAACGAGCCTTTTCAACGCCTTAACTGGCGCAAGACAATACGTTGCGAATTGGCCCGGCGTCACCGTCGAAAAAAAGGAAGGTATTGCGAAGTATGATGGAGAGAGAATAAAGATAGTGGACCTTCCGGGTGTTTACTCTCTGAGTGCTTCTTCGATAGATGAAAAGATAGCTCGAGATTTCATCTTGAAGGAAGCTCCCGATGTTGTGGTTGTCGTCACAGATTCTATGAGTTTGGAGCAAGGGCTGTATTTACTTTTGGAGATATTGGAAATGGAGGAGAACGTGATTCTGGTTGTAAACGCTATCGATGAGGCAAGAAAAAATGGACTGAAAATAGACAGGTACGAACTTTCCAAACACTTTGGTGTTCCTGTCATTCTCACATCCGCTATAAACGGTGAGGGAGTAGAAGACCTTTTGAAGGCTATCGTTGGAATGGCAAGAAAATTGGAAAAATCGAACAAAGTGACGTTAAATTACGGAGAAGATATTGAATCGAAGATAAGGAAAGTGGAAAGAAATTTGAAAGAGGCAAAAATTCTGAGGAATTACGATAGTAGATGGCTCGCTCTGAAATATCTGGAGGGAGATAAGGAGATACTGGAATTGTTAGAGAAAATGGTTGGTATAGAAAGGTTGAGTGATGAAGAAATAGCGGAAAACAGGGTGAAGATAGCGAAAGCTCGCTACGACTACATAAACAGTGTCATGAAAGAAGCGATATCCAAAATCAAAGCGAAAATGACCCTGAGTGAAGCTATAGATCACGTGTTAACACACAAATTCCTTGGAATTCCAATATTTTTCTCTTTCATGTATCTAGCCTTCAAATTGACCTTCGATGTAGCGCAGGTTTTCTCAGACATGCTGGACGCTGCTTTCTCAAAGATGGCAAATTTCGTGGTTCAATCTTTGGGAGAAAACTGGCTTTCTTCCATGATATCAGACGGTATCATAGGAGGAGTTGGAGGAGTTCTAGTTTTCGTTCCAAACATATTCATGATGTTTCTTGCTTTAGGCTTCATGGAGGAATCTGGGTACCTTCCAAGAGCAGCGTTCGTCATGGATAGGTTGATGGTGAGGTTCAAGTTGAGTGGTAGATCATTCATGTCACTTCTTCTTGGCTTCGGATGCAACGTTCCAGCCGTGATGTCCACAAGGAACATCGAAAACCCTCAGGAGAGATTGGCAGCGATATTGATAGCTCCTTTCATAACCTGCAGTGCAAGACTTCCCGTTTATATACTTCTTGCCAGCATCTTCTTCCCAAAAAATACAGCTTTAGTTATTTTTTCCCTATACATCTTTAGCATTCTCCTCACCATTGGATCTTCTATCATTGTGAACCGATTATTCTTTAAAGGCAGGAAATTCCCTCTGGTCATGGAACTCCCAAGGTACAGAATGCCAAACTTCAAGAACCTTGTCATATACGTTTGGAACAGAGGAAAACATTTCTTGCAAAAAGCTGGTGGGATAATTCTTGTAGCCTCATGCGGCAACTATAGGCAGGACATTAGAACCCATAATGAGGCCCTTGAATTTTTCTTGGAAGGCGACAACAGCCTTGTTGTTCGGAGTAGCCGCTAAAGAAGTGATCGTTTCCACTTTTTCGATGTTATACGGTTTCGGAGAAGAGGATTTGGAGAGTGCAAGGTCAGCATTATCCCAAGAGATGGATCCTGCCGTTGCGTTCGCTTTCATGGTTTTTGTGATGGCTTATTCCTATGAGTAAGAGATCGATTCTCTTCGTGATGACTATCATTTCAGGTTCTGTGGCTTTCATGGAGATCAGAACGGATCTCTTGTTCGGATTATTCCTGGGTATAGTGCCCCTGATATTCCTCTTTGGGATAATGGACTCCATCGTGGAGGAAAAGCTGGCAACTGCTCATCTTATGGTTGGAGCCTTCATTTTCTCGATCTTTGCCTTCTTCAGGATCCTGGAATTTGCAAGTTCTTACCTTGGCATAATACTGGGTGAAGCACCCAGGGAAATCACGATATCCGATACATTGCTGATAATAGCGGGAGTTTTGAGTTTTCTGATCTTTTTGAAGGAAGTGAAGGAATTCAAGATAACTTAAGCTTCAACCTTTTCCGAATACTTTCTAACCTTTTCTACGATCTCCGAGATGGAAGTTCCCGGTCCAAAAACCTCTTTTATCCCCATTTCTTTCAGTTTCTCTGCATCATCTGGTGGTATTATTCCTCCAATGAACACTGGGATATCCTCTATTTGATTTTCTCTCATTAATCTGAGAAGTTTCTCACATATTTTCATATGAGCTCCCGAGAGAATGGAAAGCCCGATGACATCTACGTCCTCCTGTATAGCAGCTCTCACTATCTGCTCAGGTGTCTGTCTCAGGCCAGTGTATATCACCTCCATTCCAGCATCTCTTAAAGCCCTTGCAACCACTTTTGCTCCTCTATCATGACCATCCAATCCAGGTTTTGCAATCAAAACTCTGATTCTCTTTCTCATGAAATCCCTCCTCATTTCTGTGCTATAATTTTCTTGAATCTGGGCGTAGCTCAGAAGGGAGAGCGCCGGAATCGGGGTCCGGAGGTCGAGGGTTCAAGTCCCTCCGCCCAGACCAGAACATATGCTCCACGATTTCCAAGTACTTTCTATCATTGTTCGATTAGATAATACCATAAAATACACCAGAAAATCTAAAAGTTGCCGGCCTCAAATGAGGCCGGATTTTGTCCCCAATTTTATGTTACAAGCACCGTTATTTTTCGACACACTATCAAAATAAAATCATCAAACCAAGCTCTACAACTGTAAAAGCCATCAATCGACTTTCTGAGAATTCCAGATTATTGACACCACGATCTGCGGCAAACACTAGTGTTTTGTGACGTCTGTGATTCCTGTCTGTGTGGTGGTTGTATAATTTTTCCGGGAAGTGTTGTGGTGGGATTCAAAGTGAGGCGAGAATAACTTTGGTAAGTTTTTTGGAAAAAGTTTTCGATCTAGAACTTCCGTTCATAGTAGTATTCAGCGTGGCAATTTATTTTGAGAATATCATAACACCGGTCAATTCGTATCTGTATCTTCTTACGATGATATCAAAGCGACGTTTGGAGAAGGTGAGTGCACAAGAGAAGAGTTTGAAAGGTACAATATATTCTTCCAGGAGGATGAGACATATATCCAGAAAATTCTTGAAAAAGCAGGTGTAGTTAAAAATGGCTGAAATTTTCAGTGGTGTGCGGAACTCTTCGCAACGTTGTTGCTCGCCCTTTGGGGTTGCTAACAGATGGATATGTGGCTCGCTTTTGGCTACATCCAGCAATTATGGAAGAATTTGCTTATAGAAACATGTGAGGCAAGGGAATTTCAGAGGAAGGAATACCTTATTTACTTTAACTACATGTATGAAAGACTTGTTTTAATGAAAGAGCTTTTAGCAAACGACGGCTTTATTTGTGTCCATTTAGATTATGGGACGGTGCATTATGTGAAACTTATGATGGATGGGATTCTTGGGCACCTGGACCAGTATATATGCCCTGCAACCTCTAAAGCCGGTTCCTTCCGTGGGACCGGCTTTTATCGTCATAAAACCATTTTCAAAGAGCTGTGAGTCTCTGAAAATCC
>MZGO01000005.1 GCA_002084985.1 Thermotoga sp. 4484_232
GATTCCCTCGGTATTTCCAGAGCTTTTTTGACACCTTCCTTTATCTCCTTCTCCAACACCTTTGATGATTTCATGACGGCAGAGTATCTTCCAATACCCTTTTTCGTTGCGATCATGACAGCACCTTTCAGCTCTTCCTTCACTTCATTCAGAAGTGCTTCATCTCCAACGATCATGCATATGGGGACATTTAGATATCCCGCGTATCCAGCGTTTATAAGTGCCTCGCACATCTTCCTACCATTTATCGTTATGTTGTAGATGAGGGAACTCGAATAGGTGTGATCCATTATCCCTCCCATATTCCCAACACCGGCATGGTATCCGAAAAATATCACCCTGTCGTACGTTTCATCCAAATTGGCCATCATGTATTTTTTCCTTGGAGAACCGCTCACAAGTTCTATCCTCTCATCGATACTCGTGATTCTGTAAGGGATGTTCGATCCAAGAGCATGAGAATCGACTACCGTTACTTTTTCAACGTCCATCCCGGATTCAATAATTCCCTCCAGCAGCCATTTGAGTTGTTCCTCTAAAAGTGCCATCTTGTAAAATTTTTCATTCTCTGATACATCTTTCCACCTATGTATTCCAGCAAGCCCTTCCATATCGACTGATATGTATATTTTCAATGCTATCACCCCCATCTATAGAGTATAGCAGCGATGATCTCGTTTTCATATCGAGGGCGTCTATGGAAGAGAAAAGTAGAGAACCTTCTTGAAGTACTCTCGTTACCTTTTCATTGCTCGCCATAGCTGGTTTCATACTGCTTCCAGTCCACATTCTGCTCCATTTCATTTCTTTCTTGCTGCCAATCATTTCTTGATAGCTTCTGTTATGGCAGGAATTACTTTGTTTTTGACTGAAGGTTTGGATGATGTAGAAATAGTTGAAGAGGATTATGGAGAACCCGAAGCCAGAGAATTGACCACGACTCCTACTGAAGATGATTATGGTTACTTGGTCACGTTCAGTGGAACCTGTACACAGATTGACACACAACACAAGAATGTCACATTCAGTTTAGACAGCACCGAAGTAACCGTCAAAAACTATGTAGAGTATCCTTTTGAAGTTGGAAAATACTATACTGTTAAAGGTGTCGTCATGTGGAATTATGACAGATACAAGGTCGTTCCTCGCAGTTCAGATGATATAGTTGAACACTGAGTAATTCATAAATTTTGTATTGAACCCGCCCAAAAGGGCGGGTTCGATTTACAAGGAGTGATGATATATGAAATACATCTTCAAATCTTTTCTAATAATTCTCTTTCTCTTTTTAACAGTTTCAGGTTGTCTGAGAGAGGAAACATCAGTCATAGTCTCACATGTTGTTGATGGAGATACGATCATCCTCAAAAATGGCGATAAGATAAGGTTGATAGGTGTCGATGCTCCAGAAATCCATGGAGATACTAAACCTGTGGGGGAATTCGGATGGGATGCGAAAAAATTTGTTGAAGACTTTTTAAAAACCAACGATTGGAAAATTTCTCTCGAATTCGATGAAGAAAGATATGATCGTTATGGTAGAATCTTAGCCTATGTTTATGGAAAAAATGGGATGTTGAATGAGCTTCTCCTCCAAAGAGGTCTTGCAAGGCCTCTTTTTTACGATAGCACCTCACGCTACGTGGATAGATTTGTGGATGCTTACACAAACGCTTTCTCGAATCGTATAGGGATATTCAGTAAATACGATTCCGCTCCGATTTTAACGCCTGATGATAATCTTTATGGTTTCCTGGGAAAGATAGTGTGGCTCAAAATGCTTGTGAACTTTGTTGGCAGAGATCAATATGGCAACTTTGAAATTAGAGGTGCTTGGAATGGGAAAGAAGCTCTTATAAGGATTAGAGCGGAGGAATACAAATATATATTCTTACCAGAAAACTTTGATGTGCTCTTGCTGAAAAACAAAATTGCTATGTTCTTTGGAGAACTATGGTGGTCTTATAACCAAAATATTCCGATGATTATCTTAAGAGCTCCTTTCGAAATCAAAATCATTCAATGATTTGAATGTCCTTCGGGGATCTCGGAAGAATTTCCCAAGTACCTTTGTAAGATTGAACTATTCCGGTAACCTTCACCTTTTGACCTATTTTAAGATCTAATTTTATCTCAGTTCCTTTCTTGATGTAAATTTTTATCGTTTCTTCCCCATCACTCACCACAAAACTATACTTTCCGATACTCTTTATAATTCCTTCAACGCTAACCAGGGCTCCCTCGTATCTTTCGCCAATATCCTTTATCTTGACGGATAAGGGTTCTACCTTCTTCTCATTTATAATTTCTATACCGGACACAATTATCTCAGTTGTACCATAATACTCTTTTACACGCCCCTCAACCATGACGAAATCACCTTCCTTGACATCAAGGCCTTTTGGTGAATAGATCATAAGCCCATAATCCTTCCACATGATATAAGAGGTGTTCCTTCCCAAGATACCAGCATCAACCGTTACGACACCTTTGACCTTAACCACCTGACCTTCAACATCACTCTTCCCATCTCCATCCTCATCTTTTTGAACATCAGCCGGTGTGAGATACCCTCTTTTCTCAGCCTTTCTAACCTTTAGAACGGGTATTGGTATAGAAACATACCCTTTCCATTCCAAAAGAATTTTCTGAGCACCAGGCAGTTCACTGTGAAGATCACCTGTCCCAACTTTGAGAGTTAAATCCTTTAAGGAAACCTTCAAACCAAAAACTGGTCTTTCACCATCAGTGTAAAGAGAGGAATTGTATCTCATGAATGCTCCTAATTTGAGGTTTTCAAAGTTATATGCTATATCTCCATAAAATGCCCATTTTCTTGCTCTATACGCTGGATCTCCGAAAGCAAAGTCGACGTACCCAGATCCTTTCCAAACATACTGAAGGCTTGTTTCAAAATTCCCATATCTCAAGGAACACCCTGTTAATATAGAGGGGGAAGCAAGTTCACTGGTTTTAGCAGATATACCCAACCACGTTTTCATATCTCCAAATTTTTTGAAGTTCATCCTAGCGTCCGCTGAGATTTCAGAATGAAGGCCATCGTAGTAAATCCCTACTTGCCAGTTCTCTCTCTTCCCATTCGCGTATGCACAGAATCTCTTCCCTTTCAGATCGTATATGCTCCCTATTTTGAGCATCCTATTCTTGTAAGATACATCGACTCCGAAGATATCTGTTCTTATCCCCCCAACTCTCAATAACTCGTAAATCCTTGTATTATAATGCTTCGCTTTGAATTTACCTAAATCGAGATCGAATTTATCACCTTTGTACCAGATATAGTAATACCTTGGTTTCATGAACTTGAGGGATCCTATATTAAATGTTTCATGATCAAGAGTCATGTAATCCTCCAGTGATATTCCAAAATTGTTCGAAAATGATGCTTTAAGATAACAAATGGGGAATATATCGCTCTTTCCCGAGGATATGTCCAATGTGAAAAGTGCCAGTGTATCAAACGAGATTGGAAGAGACAAGCATATTGCTGCAAAAGTCAGAATAACTGCTACCAACCCTCGCATTGGAATCCCTCCCACCTGAAGATTCTTCAGCAACAGATATGTTAGCATACGAATATGTGCAGGTAAAAAATATTTGCTCTCATTACAGTATCATCTGGGTAAAGAAACAGTAGAGGGAGATACTATGGCAAGAATTGAAAGGGTCAGAAAAGCTTTTTAGAAGGAAACATAGAAGAAACCAGGAAAGCACATAAGGATGAGGCTATAAAAGAGGAATCATGGCACAGACGGAAGCTGGAAGATCACATAGAACCCGCTATATATGGTGCCACCGATGGGATAATAACAACGTTTGCAGTTGTGACAGATGTTGCCGGTGCGTTTTTGAGTCCAAAGATAGTACTGATACTCGGACTTGCGAATCTACTGGTAGATGGTTCTTCGATGGCCGCGGGAGATTACCTGTCGACGGAATCAAGGATTGATTACGAAAGATCCGAATGAAGAGAAAAGTAGAGAACCTTCGGGAGTATAGTATAATCTTTGGAGAATCACAGTAAAGAGGGAGGGAGAGCTATGAAACATCCAATACTTAAAGAAGCTGAGCAGAGGATGAAGAAAAGTCTTTCAAAAATTGAAGATGATCTTAGAAAGATGAGAACAGGAAGGCCATCTCCCGCAATATTGGAAGAGATAAAAGTTGATTATTATGGAGTACCTACACCGATAAATCAGCTGGCTACGATAAGCATTGCGGAAGAGAGAGCTTTGATAATAAAACCTTGGGACAAAAGCACTCTTTCAGCTATGGAAAAAGCAATCCTTGCATCGGATCTGGGTTTGAATCCGATGAATGATGGAAACGTTATAAAGCTCATTTTCCCAACACCCACGATGGAGCAAAGGCAAAAATGGGTTAAAAAAGCTAAAGAGATCGTTGAAGAAGGGAAAATAGCGGTGAGAAATATAAGAAGGGATGGCATGAAGAAAATAAAGGACATGGAAAAAGATGGCGAAATACCCGAAGATGATGCTAGGAGGTTGGAAAAAGAACTTCAAAAGTTAACAGACGATTATATAGAAAAGCTGGATGAACTCCTCGAGAAAAAGGAAAAGGAGATCATGGAGTTCTGATGAGAGTTCCAAATCACGTTGCGATAATAATGGATGGAAACGGTAGATGGGCCAGGAGAAAGGGATTACCTAGAGTGATAGGGCACAAAAAAGGTGCGGAGGTTGTGGAGAACGTTGTTAGATGGTCTGCAGAGTTCGGGATAAAATACTTAACTCTCTACACTTTCTCAACGGAGAATTGGAAGAGGCCAAAGGAAGAGGTTGAATACCTTTTCTCACTCCTTATTGAAAAGCTTGAAGCCAAAACATCAGAGCTTATCAAAGAAAACGTAAGGCTCAGATTCATGGGAAGATTAGAAGATCTCCCAGAGAAATTGAAAAACAAATGTAGAGAGACAGAAGAGGCGACAAAGTTGAACGATGGATTGAATCTCATAATCGCCTTGAATTACGGTGGAAGAGCAGAGATCGTAGATGCTGTCAGGAAGATTTTAAAAGAAGGAGCAACCGAAGTGAATGAAGAAAGCTTCAGGAAGTACCTGTACTTGCCGGATGTCCCAGATCCGGATTTGATAATAAGAACTTCTGGTGAGATGAGATTAAGCAACTTTCTTCTCTGGCAATCCGCGTACAGCGAACTCTATTTCACAGAGAAGCTCTGGCCGGATTTCACAAAAGATGATTTCACAAAAGCCCTGGAGGATTATTCGAAAAGGGAAAGAAGATTTGGGGGGGTAACATGAGAGATGATCTGAAAACACGTTTAATAACGGCTTTTTCCATACTTCCTTTTGTTATTTTATGTTTCATCAGTTACAAAAGCCTTGTTGGACTTGTCTCAGCTGTTGTTCTTCTTGCAGGATATGAACTTCTTTCCATGAAGTTCAAGGATTACATGAGGTTCTTCTACTTGGGATTGTTGGTTTCCTATCCGATACTTTACGGTTTGTTTTTTTTTAAGGAACCTTACATCGTGATATTGTCCCTTTTTCTGATCAGCTCAGTGGTGACGATAATCTATATCAAAGACACTTCAATTATTCTCGATAGAATTGTCTATCCTATATTTGGCTTGGTATACGTTCCGGGTGCTCTTTCATTTTTCATGCCCATTTATAAAGAGTTTGGGGCAGCTAACGCCCTTCTCACGTTAACGGCTGTCTGGATCTTCGACACTTCCGCATACTTCACCGGTATGAAATTTGGAAGAATCAGGATCTCTCCAAAGTACAGTCCTAAAAAGAGTTTGGAAGGTGTTCTGGGAGGGTTTCTCGGAACTTTTGTCTTTTCTGTGATTTACAAAATAATAGCCGAAAATTTCTTCAAGAGCTGGATCATACCTTACCAAGGACTTCTCTTCTTTTCATTAATCGTCTCAGTTATGGGAACTTTGGGAGACATCTTCGAATCCGCCATAAAAAGATCTTTCGGTTTGAAGGATTCTGGAAGTGTTCTACCTGGGCATGGAGGAATGCTTGATAGGATAGATGGTCTGCTGTTCGTCACGCCAGTTGTTTATATCATGCTCAAAGTCCTGAAAGGAGGGATTATGTGAGGTATATGAGTTCGGATGATATAAGGAGATCTTTCCTCGAATTTTTCGAGAAAAAAGGACATAAGATCCTTCCGAGTGCTTCCCTTATACCGGATGATCCTCAACTTCTATTCACAGTTGCTGGTATGGTACCTTTCAAACCCATATTTTGGGGAAAAGTGGAACCGGTTTACACCCGGATAGCAACCTGCCAGAAATGTTTGAGAACCGTTGATATAGAGAATGTTGGGAAAACCCCAAGGCACCACACTTTTTTCGAAATGCTTGGAAATTTCTCCTTCGGTGATTATTTCAAAGAGGAAGCCATAACATGGGCCTGGGAGTACGTAACTTGGGTTCTAGGAGTTCCCGAAGAAAAACTGTGGATATCGGTTTACGAAGAAGATGAAGAAGCTTACAGGATCTGGAGAGAGGTCGTTGGTGTTCCATCTAGCAGAATTGTGAAAATGGGAAAAGAAGACAATTTCTGGGGGCCAGCGGGACCTACCGGTCCCTGTGGGCCCGATACTGAGATATTCTATGACACAGGCATGAATGAGGGATGCCCTGAGGGGGAGGAATGCACTCCTGCGAATTCTGAAGGGAGATTCGTTGAGATATGGAACCTTGTTTTCACAGAATACTACCAGGATGAGAAAGGGAAGCTTCATCCACTTCCAAGGAAGAATATAGACACAGGGGCAGGCCTCGAAAGGATCGCTGCGATGATGCAGGGAGTGTACAGTAACTTCGAGACGGATCTTTTCAAACCAATCATAGGAGAGATTGAAAATGCAACAGGCGTTCAATATGGTCGAAGCAAAGAAAACGACATCTCCATAAGAGTCATCGCAGATCACATAAGAGCCATCACGTTTTTAATAAGTGATGGAGTTTTCCCATCGAACGAGGGAAGGGGATATGTGCTCAGAAGGATAATAAGGAGAGCCCTAAGGCATGGTGTGCTTCTCGGTATGAAAGGACCCTTCCTTTACAAACTGGTATCAGCGGTCGTTGAAAAAATGGGAAAGGTATACAGAGAAATCGTGGAAAAGAAGGAGCTGGTGAAAGAAGTTTTGAAGGAGGAAGAGGAAAGATTCCTGAAGACAGTGGAGCAGGGTTTGAACATTCTGGAAAAGATTATAGAAAGGTGTGAGGGTGTGATTTCAGGGGCAGATGCTTTCAAGTTATACGACACTTATGGTTTCCCCCTTGAACTCACGATGGAAATAGCGAAAGAAAGAAAGGTGAATGTAGATGTGGAAGGTTTTGAAAAGCTTATGAAAGAGCAAAAACAAAGAGCAAGAAAAGCTTTGGGAACAAGGGAGTTCTTCAAGAAAAGCGAGGTTTTCGATTATATTTCGAAAGAAGTGAAAACCGTTTTCACCGGCTATGAAAGATTGGAGGATGAAGGAAATGTATTCTATGTCCTGAGAGAAGGGGATATCGTGAATTCCCTTGAAGAAGGAGAAGAAGGAGAAGTCGTGATAGATAAAACGCCTTTCTATGCAGAAAAAGGAGGACAGGTCGCGGATACTGGAGAATTAAAGTGGAATGGCGGGAAAGCTCGTGTTGTGGACACCTTCGAGGCGGTAGAAGGTTTGATAGTTCACAGGGTGGTTGTGAATGAGGGTATCTTGAGGCCGAAAATAAAGGTAAAGCTCGTAGTGGATGAAGAGAGAAGAAAAGCTATCATGAGGAATCATACAGCCACACATCTTCTTCACGCGGCCCTGAGAAAAGTATTGGGAGAGCACGTGAAACAATCCGGATCCCTTGTTGAACCTTCTCGTCTAAGATTCGATTTCACACACTATAAGGCGTTATCTCCAGATGAGCTGGAGAGGGTAGAGGACATGGTGAACGATGTTATAATGCGTGCAATACCGGTTGAAGTTGAGTACAAAAGTTACGATGAAGCTGTTAAGGAAGGAGCAATCGCCTTGTTCAGCGAAAAGTATGGTGATGTCGTCAGAGTAGTGAAAATAGATGATTTCAGTGAGGAATTATGTGGAGGAACCCACGTTTCGAACACAGGAGAAATAGGCCTTTTCAGGATACTCTCAGAAAGTTCCATATCCGCTGGCGTTAGGAGAATAGAAGCTACCACCGGATTCAACGTTCTGAGAATTCTGCGGAGAGAGAATACCCTTTTGGACGAACTCAGAAGAATATTGGAAGCCAGTGAAGATCAATTGATAGATAAGGTTAAAAGTATGAAGGAAGAGGTCAAGAGGTTGGAAAAGAAGGTGAAGGACATATTGTCAGGAAAGGTATCAACAAGGGTGGAAGACGTTGTGAAGAACAAAAGGGAGATAAATGGTATACCGGTGTTCTATGAAATCTTTGAAGATGTTCCCATAGAATCCTTGAGAAACTTGGCCGATAACGTGGCAAAGGCTGTGAGAGATGGTGTGATCATACTGTTTTCGAAATCTCGAGGGAGAGTCTCGGTGATCATCAAAGTGTCTGGAAGCGCGAGAGAAAAGTTAAAAGCCAAAGATGTAGCCCAAAGAATCGCCAGATTCTTGGAAGGAGGAGGGGGAGGTAGAGAGGACTTCGCGCAAGCCGGGGGTAAAAAGCCTGAGAACATAATGAAGATCATGGAGAATCTCTACGATATTATCACCGGCAGGTGACTTTTTGGATGATAGCGATTGATGCTTCTGCTTTCAAGAAGATGTTGATCCTGTGTGACAAACTTTGTGGAACGGTTGAACCTTCTCTGAGATACATCAGTTTTTACCACAGAGATGGGCTCAGAATGATGACGAGTGATGGATGTGCTAGGTTAGAGATATTTGTGGGGGTCTCCAATCCCTTTTTTGGAGTTTACAACGTTCCCATAGATCTTCTGAAAGTGTTTCTATCAGACATCAAGGGAGAAGATGTTATCATGGATTTTGAAGAGCACTCCGTCATTTTCCGGACAGGTAACGAAATCATGAGGATAAAAACAAAGCCTCTGGAAAAACTACCTGAAAAAGTGGTATTTGAACGTCTCTGTTCTGTTGGGAAGAGCGATTTTGGAGATGCTGTAAATTTCACGAGTTCGATACTGGATGAAGGGGAGTTTCTTGGAATCCATTTAGAGGGAAATACGATAATAACGTATGGTTCAACCTCTGATTTACTAGCAGTTTATTTCGTTCCCACATTCTCTAAAAACACTTTTTCTATAAGGATTCCTTACACAACCGCAAGACACGTGTACAAATTTTTGGAACATTGTGATGATTTTGAACTCAACCTTGGAGATTTTTTTGGAGATCTGGTGATAAAACTTCAATACATGACTCTCGACATATGCGGTGAGATGGTGCCAAGAGAAGAGATTGAAAAGTTAAAAAAAATCATCAATGAGGAATCTTTGGACAGATTGGAAGCGCGCGTTGATATCTTCTCAAGATTCATAAGGAAGGCTTCTGGTATAACCACAAGAGGTATGAGGATGGAAATTTCGAGATTTGGAGATACCCTTAGATTTTCTGCCAGAAGTCAGGGAGTTCAGTACTCAGCGGATATAATCACGAAAGAAGGAAAAGCCTTCAAGGTTTCCTTTTCACCTCATAAGATGAGAAGTGCTTTATCCAGGATGAAAACGAAAAAAGTTTATCTTGATATAACGACGAATTATCTTAGGATCTCAAATGTTTCTGGATCTAAAATCGTTTTCATACCTCTCTCATGATGCTTTCGTATAGAAATTGCCTGACAAGTTCCCTTTCCTTCGCTCTCTCAAAACAATAAATGGCAGTTCTGTGACTTCTGTACCGAATACGATTCCTTATGTAAACGTCCATTAGGCTCCTGATGCGCTCATCCACCTGGAAATATCTCTCCATAAATCTTTCCCTCTCATCTTTTCTCATCATCCTTAAAAACTTTTCAACCAATTCCTTCCGGGCTTTTTCAACAGAACTTTCAAAATTTGAAATTCTCGAGAGGAATCGCAAACCCTCTGGAAATTTTGATAACCTCCTTTTCAATTCTTCAGGATTCAAATTGAAGAGTTTTGTGGCCCAGGCACCCTTTATTCTATACCGTTTTAACATGGATGAATAAACAACGAAGAATTTTTCCTTGGTAACCTCAGCACTTTTAGAGGCTTCTTCCAGCATTTTTCTGGAAAATTCCTTTAAAAACGGTTCAGGAAGATCAGGGGACCATTCCAAACCTCTTAGTAGTTTACCTATGGTTTCTCCCTTTATCCTCTTTCGATTTCCTTTTGTCACGAGATAAAGCTCTGTTCTAGAAACTCCATACATTTTTGATGTTTTATAGAAAGGCCTGAAGTTTTTTTCTATGAAACGTCTGGTTTTCCTATCGACACGGTATTCCTTCTCTGATGGGATGAACACCTTTGCTTCTTCCACCAATCTGCTGTTCTTTGTGGTATCCAATATGTTCATAGCGGTTAAAAGTGCTTCTCTATCCTTCGTTATTTTCTGCACGTTGAACATCGTATCAAATACGTAGTAGAATCTTTCGAGGTTTTCATAACACTGTCCAACAGTATACAAGGCTTCCCTCACCAGCCTCAATGAAATCAGTGGATGGTAGTTCTTCAAGTACCAGGCTAACAAATTGTAGGAGAAGATTATGGAATGTATCCTTTTCTCTCTCCTGGCTATCTTACAAGCCATTAAGATGTGTTTTAACCCATCCCTAGTGTCTCCTCTAGATATCAATTGTCTGCCGAGTGCCGTGTGGTAATAGATGCTCAAGGGATCTGTAAGATACAGTGAGGATCGAAACTTTCCAAAACAATTCTCAGCACTCTCCGTTCTAAGACAGAAGTTTATAAGAAAGGAAAAAACAAGTTTTCTCGCTTTTTCTGGTACATTTTCATAATTCTTTCTCAGAAAATCGTAGATCTTTTTTGCTCTCTGATAGTGCTTCATAGCCCTATGTATGTTCATCAATTCAGCCATGGCAATGTATTTTATGGTTTTACTTTTGGCAAGATCTATTGATCTCTCAAAGTCGGCCATTGCTTTTTTCCGTTCCAGATTCCATCTCCTCTTTAAACCCCTGAGAAAGTAAAAAAGTGCCAAGGAGTTACTATCCTTCTTTGCTTTCAGTTCTTCCAGAAACATATTCACATAAGGCAGTGCAAACGAACCTTGTTTTTCCAAAATAGTTAGAATGTCACTCATACAAACGATTATAAGCTTTTAACTGTTCACTTACAACTACATTTTTACAAAAATTCTCTCACGAATTTTTTTCATAATGTGGGAAAACCGTTTGTAAACGCTATTCCTTTTTTACAAAAGTTGATTTTCAGAATAACTGGTTAAAACTAAAACTTAAGGAGGTGATGATACATGAAGAAATTTTTAGTGCTTTTCCTTGTCGCGATACTCGTCCTACTGTCCATGATAACAGTTCCCATGTTAACAAACAGTTTAATGTGTGATCCTGGAGACGACAGCGATGATGGTGGTGGATTCACGGACTCTGTGGAACCAGGCCCCATAGCTGGATTCGTTGTTCCAGTAACTTTCCATGTAACCTAAGGGGGTGTGGGATTTTGGATCCTGTGAGAGTGAAACCCGAAGATTTGGATTGCAAGGATGACAACTGTGAGATCGAAGATAGCGATTTTGAGCAGAAATTGCTGGATGGTTGGTCAATTTTTGATTGAAAGCTGGTAAAGAGGGGAGTGGGATGAATGGAAGCTGATAATATTGGTATGAGAAAAACTAGTAAGGCATCTCTCATATTCTTCAAAAGCATCTTACAAACGATCATGAAAATGGTACCTAAGGTCAAGCGCGGAGCGATTGTTATGTTTGATGGTCAAGAGATGAATGTCGTCACAGTCATAGGATGCAATGTTGCGTTCATAAAGAAGTATCTCAACATGAAGCCACTCCCCCGGAATATCTTGAGAATCGATGAAAACTTGTTAGTTCCTTTAGGATGTGATGGAACATTTCAGGGAATGATAATTTTGGGGACATCTTTAAATGAAGGATACACTTTCGATGAAATGGATATACAGATAATAGGAAACTTTGTGAAATTCGTGGAACATTTCTACAACACGAGAAGTGTGAAAGATGGTTTCGAAAATATGTCTCACGTCCTGGTAAAGATGCTTGAATATCACGATACCAATATAAAGGGCCATTCAGAGAGAGTGGCTTGGCTTTCCATGAAAATAGCAGAATTCATGGGAATGGATAAAGAGAGTATTTGCAAGATTTACTGGGCGGGTTACCTTCACGATGTGGGTAAAATCTTCGTGCCTCAAAGTATATTGAATAAACAAACCAAGTTGAGCTATGAGGAATACGAAGTAGTTAAGGAACATCCTGTGAAAAGTGCTGAGATCCTCACTGAAATCCTTTGTCCCGAAGAAATCATAGAGATCGTTAAATATCACCATGAAAGATGGGATGGTAGAGGTTATCCAGAAGGTCTGAGAAATTTCGATATACCGCTGGGATCAAGGATTGTCGCTGTTGCCGATGCTTACGATGCCATGATAAGTCCAAGATCATACAGAAAGCCTTTAAGTGTAGAGAAGGCAATAGAGGAGCTAAAATCGAACTCCAACTCTCAATTCGATCCGAACGTTGTGGAGATTTTCCTGAGAATCATAACCTATGATCGTATACTCATGCCGTATAATTTTGGAAGTGTGAGTCTGTATCAGGAAACACCCATGACAAAATAAACATTCCTTCGCCTCCTCGTAACCTTGATATATTAAAATCTTTAGGCAGGTATCTGCCTTTTTCTTTTGTTCTACACTCCAACACGAGGAGGAAGGATGGATTGAATCCATACAGGATAATAATTGTTGGAGCTGGAAACAGAGGGTATGAAGTCTATGGGAGATACATTTTGAAGAACCCGAGTGTGATGAAAGCTGTTGCTGTTGCAGAACCAATTGATGAAAGGAGAGAGCGTCTGGCCAGAGAACATCGTATATTAAAAGAACTGTGTTTCAAATCATGGGAAGAGGTCTTTGAGAGAGAAAAATTTGCTGATGGCGTTATAATAGCGACGATGGATAGAATGCACGTTGAACCTGCTGTGAAAGCTTTAGAGAAGGGGTATCACGTGCTGCTCGAAAAGCCCATAGCGGTGGATATCGATGGTTTGAGAAAGTTGTTTCATTCCGCAAAAGAAGCGAAATCCTCCGTTACAGTCGCTCACGTTTTGAGATACACTCCCTTTTTCAGGAAGATAAAAGAATCTCTACATCATATAGGGAAGATCGTGGGGATAAACCTCGTTGAGAACGTGGGATACTTTCATTTTGCGCACAGTTTCGTAAGGGGTAACTGGAGAAATTCTGAAACTTCCGCCCCTTCGATTCTGGCCAAGAGCTGTCACGATATGGATATACTCTACTGGCTCGTTGAGAGCAACGCAAAGACGATTTCATCTTTTGGAAGCCTTGTTCACTTCAAATCGGAAAATTCTCCGAAAAACTCACCGGAGAGATGCATATACGGCTGTCCTGTGGAAGATGATTGCCCGTATGACGCCAAGAAGATATATCTCACCGACTACACAGGTTGGCCTGTTTCCGTTATATCACTTGACATGTCTCTTCCCTCAAGAATAAAATCCCTTCAAGATGGACCATACGGTAGGTGCGTTTACAAATGCGACAACAACGTTGCCGATCATCAGATAGTGAACATATTGTTTGAAAATGGTGTGTTTGCTTCATTCACCATGACGGCTTTCACAAGCAGGATCACCAGAATCATATACATATACGGAACACACGGTGAGATCTTTGGAGATTTGGAGAAGGGGTTGATTAAGATATTCAAATTTGGAGGAGAAGAGATAACGATGAATGTTAATTGAATGGAGAGAAGAAAGAACCTCTGACATCCATTGAAGCTTCTGTGGAGAGTCACATAATGGCACTGGCCGCTGAGGAATCGAGAAAGAATGGTGGAAAACCAATAGAACTGAGAACTCTCAGATCGCAGGTTTTGAATTGATCGGAAAGATCCATAATCTTTCGAACGAGGTGTTAGCATGTTGGAACTTATAGATATAGGTTTCGAAGTTGAAGGAAAAAAGATATTGAGAAAGATCACGATGAAATTTGAAGAAGGAAAGAAATACTCCATACTCGGTATGAACGGAGCAGGAAAGAGCACCATCGCTTACGTTATAATGGGGCTTGAAGGGTACAAACCAACCGCTGGGAAGATATACCTTGATGGGGAAGATATAACCGATCTACCAGTTTCTGAAAGAGCCAAAAGAGGTAT
The DNA here is from genome assembly GCA_002084985.1 of Thermotoga sp. 4484_232. Next base: position 14,349 of record MZGO01000005.1, read on the forward strand.
AACCCTTTTGTGGCAGGAACCTGCAAGATTCAGAGGACTCACCGTTAAAGATTATCTAACACTTGGAGGAAAGTTAAGTATAAAAAAAGATGAAATAGCCCAGATTTTGGAACTTGTAGGCCTTTCTCCTCTACTCTACATGAACAGAACGGTAGATGAAAGTCTGAGTGGCGGTGAGAGGAAGAGAATAGAATTGGCGTCCGTTCTCCTTCTAAAACCTCGCTACGCGATACTAGATGAACCTGACTCGGGTATAGACATAATGTCTTTGGATATGATAAAGAACGTGATAGATTGGATCTTTGATCACGGTGGAACCCCCATCCTCATAACTCACAGAGAGGAAGTCGCACTAGAAACAGATGAGAGTTACCTCGTATGCAGAGGTATCATCCTGAAAAGGGGAAAATCCAAGGATCTCGTTGAGTATTACAGGACAACGTGTGATAAGTGTGACCATATAAACTTACCTGTCGAAAATAAGGTGGAAAGAAAATGATGGATTACAGCAAGGAATTCGAGATGATCGTTAAAGCGTATGAAAAAAGCGGAGGAAATGTATCGAATCTCCTAAGAAAGGATATCGCATCCGTAATAATAAACGGTGATAAAGTGATCGGTTTAAATGGGGTCCAAGGAGTTGAATTAAAACCTCAAAGGATCGAAAATGGTGTTTTTGTGAACATAAGGATAAAAGGAGTCATAAAAAATCCCATTCACATATGTACAGGATTTGTTGGGAAAAGAGGATATCAGAAAGTGATATTCAACATAACGGTCGAGAAAAATTCCAGTGTCAGCTTCATATCGCACTGTTCCTTCCCATGGTCAGAAGACTTTACACACGATGCTGAGATGTACGTTCACATCGAACCTGGCGGAAAGATGGAGTACAGGGACGAACATTTTCACAGTGAAAGTGGAAAGATAAATTTCATATCCAAGGTGAAAGCTGTTGTTGAAAAGGGAGGATACTTTGCTGATTTCTTCAGATTAACTAGAACGAGAGTGGGGAGAATGGATCTGTTCATGGAGATATCTCTAGGTGAAGAAGCTGTGGGACATTTAGATGCAACGGTGAAAGCGTCAAAAGATGACAACGTTTCGATAAAGGAGATATTGAACTTGGATGGGAAAGGATCCAGAGGAATAGCGAAAACCACAGCCGTGGCTCTGGATAAAGCGAGGGTCACGGTTATCAACGAAGCTTATGGAAACGCCGAAGGAACCAAAGGGCACGTTGTGTGTGAAGAGATAACGAAAGGAGATGGAGTTATAGTTAATGCATCTCCGATTCTTGAAGTTAGAAACGAAAGGTCCGAGCTAACACATGAGGCTTCTATTGGAAGGGTGAATCAGAAACAACTTGAAACGCTGATGGCAAAAGGTCTTTCGGAAGAGGAAGCCACAAACCTCATCATAAAGGGGATCGTTGGATGATCACAGCATCTTCGCAACCTCTCCAAGATCTCTCACAACAAGGTCTGGCCTCACATCGGAGTTTTTCAAATCTTCGAGAGTCGTCTCGCCTGTTAAAACCAGTATGGTGAGTATGTTGGAATTTTTCCCCAGCTTTATATCCGTGTAGAGTCTGTCCCCCACGATCGCCACCTGGTCTTTAGTGAAACCGTACCTATTTAAGAGCATCTCGATCATCATAGGATTCGGCTTTCCAACAATGAAATCGGGTTCTCTACCCGTTGAGGTTTTTATGGCCGATATGAAAGATCCTGCATCCGGTATCAAACCTTCTTCAGAAGGACAGTTTATGTCAGGGTGAGTCGCTATATAAGGCAAACCCTTTCTCAAGAGAAGACATGCTCTTTTCAATTTTTCATAGGTTAAAGTCGTGTCGAATCCGAGAACCACCATCTGAGGGTCATCTTCAACGATGAGGTGCCCGAAGTTCTCAAAGATCCTTGAGAGGGAAGGAGTCCCTAGCAGGAATATACGAGATCTGCCGTATTTTTTCAAAATGTACATCGCTGTCGCTTCACCTGAAGTGAATATATCGTCTTTTCCGACGCTCACGCCCATTTTCTTCAATTTTTCAGCGTATTCTTCTGGACCTTTCGAAGAGTTATTTGTCAAAAAGACGAACTTTCTTCTTGTTTTACGAATTCTATCAGCAAACATGAGGGAAGATGGAAAAACTCTGTTACCAAGGTAGAACGTTCCATCCATATCCAGAATGAAGAGCTTTATTTTTCCAAGTGTCACCCTTTCAGCCTCCGTTGTCTTCTTATCTCAAAAAGAATAATGCCCGCACTGACTGAAACGTTGAGAGATTCAACGGAATTTTCCATGGGTATACCTATCACACCATCGCATCTATCTTTAACGAGCTTCCCAAGCCCTTTCCCTTCACTTCCAAAAACGACACCTACTGGTCCTGTGAGATCTTCTTCGTAATAAGGTTTTCCATCCATATCCACAGCATAAACCCACACATCTCTTTCTTTTAAGGCCTCTATCGTTCTTGCAAGATTCGTAACGAGCACTATGGGTATCTTGAAAACAGTCCCTGCAGATACTTTCACAACAGCCGGTGTCACTTTGACCGATCTGTCTTTTGGTATGATCACTCCAGTTGCTCCAGCTCCAGCTGCGGATCTTATGATGGCTCCTAAATTGTGTGGATCTTGGATGTGATCCAAGAGCACAAAAAACGGCGCTTTCTCATTCAGAACCTCTTCCAGGTCAGAATACTTGAAATCCTCTATATCCATTACAACTCCTTGATGTCCTTTTCCCACCATACTCGTGAGTTTCTCTTTCTCAGCGAAATGGTATTTTATACCCCGTCTTTCGACCTCTTCCACAAGTTCAAGAAAACCTTTTTCATATCTTTCCAATTTCGCGAAAAAAACCTTTTTTATCCTGATGCCAGACTTTAGGGCTTCTTCCAATATTCTTCTTCCGTAGACTCTCAACTTCTTTTCACCCTCGTCATCAGAATATCCATTATTCTTCTCTCTCTCCCAGAGATGTAAAGGTAACCTATTAAAGCTTCAAAACCCGTGCTTTTTCTGTATAAAGGGTCGTTCCCATACCTTTTCGCTGATTTCGAATTCATAGCTCTTTTTACAACCCCTTTTTCCTCCTCAGATAGATCTTCCCATACTCTTTCAAGTAGTTTTGCCTGACAGCAATACTTCACCTCCCCGTCAATCATGCAAGCTTTCGTAGATACATGTTATCATGTAGTCTCTATCCGTCATATATTTTGAAAGGCTATCTTCTAAAAACTGTATTGGAAGGATATTTTCGGGAAGCCTAGGAATAGGAAGATCCGCTGTCAGAGTGGGCAGGATTGTTCTCAGTGAATCGAATGTTTTCCCTATATCTTCTTTCAGAGCTTCTAGATCCTCTTCCTTCACCAAAGCTTCCATTCTGACAAGTCCTTTAAGCCCCTTTGAATCCACGAGTTTCAAATAGGTTCCCACTTTTAAAGCCCTGAGGTTGCCGTGGACCCTCCAGATGAACATCCTACTCCTCTCACTTTTTCTCATACTATAATAGTTCTTAAACGTTGCGTGGGAAAAACCTGTTGCCATTATGTTCTTCACAAGACCAACGGGACCCCTTCCAGGTTTGAAATACATATCCTCTATATCGGGAAGAGTTCCATCTTTAACCACCAAGGCTCTGCTGTATTCGCCAAGAGCCTTTATGACCGCTCCTTTTTCATGCTCTCTAAGGACCGAATCGACAGAATCATGACAATCTTTCCCTCTCATGAATATCTCAAAAACGTAGTTCTTGACGTATACTCTATCCATAACCTTCCCGTAAAAATTCCTGAAATCTTCGGGAAAACCCAGTATCTTCAGAACCTTTGGAGGGTTTTCAGGTGAGAAGAGGGGATACACCCCCCTCTCCTTTTCCCACATAACTCCTCCAACAGCTATCTCAGAAAAAACTCCCGTGAACGGTCCGAACATGGCTGATAGAAAACTTCTTCTCTTTCCATCGATGAAAACGATTCTTTTGATTTCGATACCCTCTCCAGGCTCATCATTTTCCACGATGGTGTATCTCTCAACCTGCCTTATATTCCTCAGGGTAGGGGTTTCTATCTCGTGTATAACAGGCTCCATCTTTGTTATCAGATCCTTCAATTCCGACAATTTCATCCAGATCACCTCAGAAGAACTTCCGCTATATTTTCAAGAATTTCGAAGTAATCCTTTGCATTCGTTCCCAGAACATCGACTTCCCTTATCTCCAGTTTCGTTTCTTTGGAAAGAACCGTTAGTATCTTAGATGGAATGTTTTTTTCCTTGATTAGGTATTTTATCCCGTTCTTTCGACAGAACCTAATAGCTTCCCTAACCTTCTTCAAGGAAGCTCCTTCACCGTGCCCCGTTTCTAAGAAAAACACATCAGATCCTAGAAACCTTTTGACGAAATGGTAAAGTGCTGGATGTGATTCAACAACGGGTTTTCCCCTTATACTTTCTAGCATCTCATAGAGATTATCCGAAAAGTTCATAAGTTTTTCGTAAAATTTCCAAAAGTTATTTCTGAATACCTCCGACTTCTTCGGGAAAATTTTCGCCAGTTTTTCATATACCCTGTATGACATGATCGATACGAGCACAGGATCCAACCATATGTGAGGATTCTCGCTGAAAGATTCCTCCAAGATCCCCTGTGAGAGAACCAGTACTTTATCCCTGAACGCACTCGAAACCTTGTCGAACCACTCCTCGAATCCCTTCCCAAGCAGAATGATCAAATCAGCTTTCTCAAACTTCGTCATATCACTGATCTTGAGCTGATAAAGATGGGGATTTACATTCGAAGGTATCAAAACCTCCAATTCCACCTCATTTTGCACAATCTCTTTCACTATAAGGTAAATCGGATTTATGGAAACCACTATGAACGAAAACATGGAAAGAGGTAATAATATTAGGAAAATCATCAGAGGTTTCTTCACCATTTTCATCATCTCTCAAAGCTTTTTTACAACCTCTGATATTATTCGTGCTATGAGTTTCCCCGTTTTTTCCGCCACTTCCAGAACTTCCTCCGCTGTCAAAGGCTTCAGACCTTCTGGGACCGCCCTATCGGTTATAGCGGATATGCCAAGGACCTTTATCCCCCCATGACGCGCAACTATGACCTCAGGTACCGTGGACATACCTACAGCATCTGCTCCGAAATGTCTCAACATCCTGAGTTCTGCGGGAGTTTCAAAATTTGGACCTGCAACGGCTACGTAAACACCCTGATACACCGGTATACCCAATTCTTTAGCAGAATTGTAAGCCATCTGTCTGAGCTCTTTGTCATAAGCTTCCGACATGTCGGGAAATCTTGGCCCCCATTCATCGATGTTGGGTCCTCTGAGAGGATTGTCTCCCATGAAGTTTATGTGATCGGTGATTATCATGGGCCTTCCGATCTCAAAATCCGGGTTCAAACCACCGGCTGCGTTCGTGACTATGAGGATCTCCACACCGAGTAATTGCATAATTCTAATAGGAAAGGTAACATCCTTCATGGAGTAACCCTCATAGTAATGGAATCTTCCGTTCATGAGCATCACAGGTTTTCCATGAAGTTCTCCAAAGATCAGTTCTCCTTTATGTCCAGGTGCTGTCGATACGGGAAATCCAGGTATATCTCTGTAGGATATTACTGTGGTATCTTCCGTCTCCTCCGCTATGACATGAAGACCAGATCCAAGCACTATCGCGAATTTCGGGGTTTCAGTGATTTTATCTTTCAAATAATCAACAGCTTCGTTCACTCTTTCAATGTATTCTTTGATGTTCTCCAAGGGGACCACCTCCCATAGAAATTTATCAAGAATAATTCTAGCATAAAAAGTCGTTGAAAGGAATCAGGAAAGAATCACTAAGATAATTGGTATGACGGTAACCACGCAGAGAGCAACCTTGGTACTGGTTGGAAAAGATGGACTTCCTCTGAGAGCGGCCATAGTATGGCTCGATCAGAGAAAAGCAAGGTTCGATGCTAAGATTCCCCTGTATATGAGAATAGCCCATAAATTTGTGGGAATGGATGAAGCTGTCAGGATAGTTCAGATGGATGGAAAAGTCAATTGGGTGAGACAGAACGAACCGGAAGTTTGGAAGAAAACTAGCAAAGTTCTTCTGCTTTCCGGATATCTGAATTACAGGCTAACGGAAAGATTTGTAGATTCTGTGGCATCACAGATAGGTCACATCCCATTCGATTACAAAAGAAGGAGATGGGCGACAAAGAACGATGTGAAGTATTACATATTCCCTGTTGAAAGGGAAAAGTTGCCAGATCTTGTGGAGCCATCAGAAACGATAGGTTATCTCTCAAAAGACGTTTCAAAACTCATGGGCCTTCCCTCTAGCCTTCCAGTCATAGCTTCAGGATCCGACAAGGGATGTGAAACACTCGGTCTTGGCGTTCTATCGGAGGACAAAGCGAGTCTGAGTTTTGGAACAACCGCAACAATTCAAGTGACCACCAAAAGGTATTTCGAGCCAATTAAGTACATGCCAGCCTATCCCGCTTTGATACCAGGTTATTATAACCCCGAAGTTGAGATTTTCAGAGGCTTCTGGATGATAACATGGTTCAAGGAAGAATTCGGTGCAAAAGAAGTTGAAGAAGCTTTGAGGAAGGGGATACAACCTGAAGAGCTCTTCAACAGTTTTCTGAAGGAAGTACCTGCAGGCTCTCTTGGCTTGATCGTACAACCTTATTGGACACCTGGCCTTAAAATGCCGGAAGCCAAGGGGGCAATGATAGGGTTTGGAAGTGCCCATAGAAAACCACATATGTACAAAGCGATCATTGAAGGTTTGGGATTCGCTTTACTGGAAGGTTTGAGGAAGATAGAAAAACGTGGAAAGATCAAAGTGAAAGAGATCATGATAGCTGGAGGGGCATCTCAGAGTACCGAAATATGCCAGATAGTGACGGATATCTTCAATTTACCAGCGTACAGAGGTGAAACGCATGAAACGGCAGGGCTTGGCTCGGCGATACCGGTATTCGTAGGACTTGGCGTTCATAAAACCTTCGAAGAAGCCGTCAGTAAGATGGTTAGATACAGGGACAAATTCGAACCGGATCCAGAAAACGCTAGATTATACAGAAGAATCTTTGAAGAAGTTTATTCCAGGATGTACAGCAAACTGAAACCACTGTACAAAAAGATAAGGGAGATAACGAATTACCCAGAAAAGATTTAAAGTAACACTTAATTCCGCCTATGGAACAAGGTGAGAACTACCTTATCTTCTCTACTTTCAACGATCTCATTGGGAAAAAGGATTTCAAGATACTACTTCCCCACTTTTTCCCTCCATTGTTGATACTTCTCCTCCCACTTATCCGTTTCTTCTGGCAAGAACTCTCTACAGGGGAAAGATTCCCTTACCAACCTTCTTGCTTCCTTCACATCTGATACTTCCCCAAGGGTTATGAACTGTATCATGGCATTCCCTAAGGAAGTTGCCTCATAGGGACCCGCAATGACCCTCTTTCCTGTAACGTTCGCTGTAAATTGATTGACGAGTTCGTTTCTTGAAGCTCCCCCTACTATGTGAATGGTATCGAAGGATCTATCAACTATATCCTCCAGCTTTTCGATGACCCATCTGTAGTTGAAAGCCAGGTTTTCAAAAATTAACCTTGCAAACTCTCCCACATCTTTGGGAGTGTCTTGACCTGTTTCTTTAAGATACTCAGATATCTTTTTGGTCATCTTACCAGGAAGAAGGTATCTTCTATCGTCAGGATCTATAAAAGCTATGAATGATCTTGCAAAATCTGCTCTTCTCATGATTTCAGAGTAATCCAGGTTCCATTCTCTGTTACACTCCTCAAGAAGCCACATACCCGTTGCATCCTTTAGAAATCTGATTTTTCCCACTCCTCCTTCGTTGGTGAAATCGTTTGACAGGCTCTTTTCATTCACAATTGGTTCATCAGCTTCTGTGCCGATGAGAGACCACGTTCCAGAGCTTATGTATATCCCTTCCTTTTCGAATGGAACGGCAACAACGGCGGAAGCGGTATCATGACAGGCAGTTGCGATCACTTTTACATCTTTTTCGACACCCTTCACTCTTCCAAGGATCGTACCAGGCTTCACAACTTCTGGGAATATATCAATGGGTATGGAAAGATCTTTGAGGAGATCCCAGGCCCAATCGTTCTTTGGTACGCTGTAACATTGAGAAGTGGTTGTTAAAGTGTATTCACAGACAATTTCACCAGATAACCAGTAGTTGAAAAGGTCCGCTATCATCAGAAACGTCTTTGCAATATCAAGCAATGGATCTTCCTTCATGACCATGGAATACAATTGGTAGAGTGTGTTTATAGGCAGAAACTGTATGGCTGTCTCTTCATAGATTCTTCTCTTTCCCAATTTTTCGAGTACTTTTTCCATGACGCCAATGGTTCTCTCATCTCTGTAATGATAAGGTAAAAATATCAACCTTCCTTTGGAATCCAATAAAGCAAAATCCACACCCCAAGAATCCACACCCAGACTTTCTACATCTTCTTCTAGGCCGTTCAATATATCTAAAAGATCTTCATAGAACTTAGGTGTGTTCCAAACAAGGATACTTCTCTCTTTTGTCGGTAAAAACAC
>MZGO01000095.1 GCA_002084985.1 Thermotoga sp. 4484_232
ACGACAACGTACGTTTTCTTAGGATCGAGTGGTTCACCGTTCACATAAGCTTCGACCACTTTTCCATCCTTGCTCTTCCAAGTGAGCCCCGATGTGTGGAGGAATGCTCCCTTTCCTTCTGGTATCGTCGCTGCATATTCAAGGACCTTCATAACTTGCTCACCTGTCAATTTCATGACGAACAGCGTGTTTCCGAATGGAAGAACTGTCAGTATATCTCTTATCTTTATGGGTCCCGGTAATATATCGGCCCTTATGCCTCCTCCGTTGGTGAACGCGATATCAGCTCCCGTTTTCCACCTCATGGCATCCGTTATTAAATTCGATAGGTTCGTATCCTTCTTTCTGACCTCTTTGTAACTCAGCAATACTTTCGTCTCTCCTATAACCGTATCCAGTTTCTCAGAACCCACTTCTTTGAAATAATCAAGGGCAGCTTTCACGTACTTGTTCTCTTTATAGGGTTTCCCAACGTATTCGTAGATCGCTTTTCCTTCTTTATCCTTTCCTTTGTAAACTTTGAGGTTAACAGGTATCGGTTTCCAAGACCAGTTCACTACCTTTCCGTTTTCAATGTCAAGATCCAGTCTTCCAACGTACTTTCCAAATTCCCAAGCTTGAACCACTATAGTTCCGTTGACAACTTTTGCTTTTTCCATTTTGGTATGGCTGTGTCCATCTATTATCGCATCTATTCCTTCAACTTTCATTGCCAGTTGGCCCGATGTTGTGTAGTTTCCAGGATGTTCCATACCCCATCCAAGGTGAGTAAGAGCTATAACAACATCAGCTTTCTTTCTGAGCTCAGGCACAAGCTTTTTCGACACCTCTACAGCGTTGAGAAATTTCAGATCACCAAGATACAAAGGTTCGAGTATTTCTGTTTCTTCTGTTGTCAACCCATATATCGCCACTTTCACATCTCCGAAATCTTTGATTATGTAGGGCTTGAAGAAGGGTTTTCCTTCACCATCTACTATGTTCGCTGATAAGAACGGAAAGTCCGCATATTTCATCTGTTTAAGGAGGACCTCCCTTGGATTGTCAAACTCATGATTTCCAACTGCCATGGCATCGAGTCCTATCATGTTCAAAGCCACAATATCTGGTATCGCATCCTGAAGATCCGATTCTGGAACACCGGTGTTCAGGTCACCAGCATGAAGGAATATAACGTGTCCACCCTGAGATTCAACCTCTTTTTTCACTTCTTCAACGATCGTAGCTATAACTGAAAATCCTCCAATATTCGGGTTCCTCCATTCGTTGAATACCCAAGCGTGCCCATGTGTGTCGTTGATGTGAAGGATGGTTACTCTGGCGGAAAACGTGAGGATTACAAACAGAGTGAGAAGCAAAAACACCAGGAATTTTTTCATAAGAAATCCCTCCCTTGGACGGTTTTAGTACAGAATCATTGTATCATATGAATCCCAGATCGTATGAGTGTGTTTTCATTATTAAATCATTTTTTTGAAATGCACAGGGTATACACCAATACCCTCTTAGCACCATTGTTCTTCAACGTCAGGGCACCGTTCTTTATCGTGGTACCCGTTACCACAACATCATCTATTAGAACAACGCTTTTTCCCTTCAAATCTTCTTTGCAGATGTAGTCCCTTCCCAATCTTCTCTCAAGTCTCCCTTTTCCCTTCTGTTTCCCCCCTAAAGGTATCAGCAAACCTTTTGACCTGAGCTTTAAACACTTCTCCAGCTCTTTTGCAATGATTTTCATGTGATCAAAACCCCTCTCATCCAGGGATTGGAAGCTAGAGGGGATCCATGTCAGGAGGGAATTTTCAGGTGGTGGAAAATATTCGAAGAGCTTTTTGAAAACGAGTACAAGCGTTTTCTTCAAAAGCAAGAATCCATGGTTCTTGTAAAGTATTATCAATCTTTTTAGGGGATCTTCATAAGAGGAAAAGAAGAAGTGTGTGAATCCTCCGTGCCTTATTGGATTCAAATTGGGACCTTTTTTCAGAAGATTCTGCTCACAGCGTTCACATATATTTTGAAGGAATCCCACTTCTTTTCCGCAGAGAACACATTCCTCTGGAAAGAGGAAATCCATCAGATCTTTGAACACACCCATTTTCCATACTCGTTCATCCAATGTACTTTTCTAACACCCTTTCCCTTCAGTAGATTCAGGAGGGAATCGTTTATTGGGAAGTTGAAAGCAACCACTTTATACGCTTTTAAACCTCTCACCCTGTTGAATATATTACTCCCATCGTTATCGAAATAACAAAAGGTTGTTTCTCCATCCTCAACGGCGACAACCCCTTTGTATATGGGATGAGACGCGATGGAACATGCTAAAAGGTCATCTCCTGAGCCGGATGGTTTGGAGAGTTCCCTCTTTAAAGCCCCTCCCATGATCATGAATCCTTTATCTATGAATTTGAACTCATTTACCCTTATCCCTCTCACACTTTTTGGAATATCCCTTGCCACAACAAAATTTTTGACATTCTTTCTGAATTCACCTTTGTAACCCAACACTCCTTCAAAATCAACGTCTCTGTATGTGAGTGAAGCGAAGATAGGTTTTAATCCTCTGACGAAAACGACTGATCCCTCTGGAAGGATGGAGAGGTAATGAATAACCAAGAGCACATCCATATAGTGTTCTAAAGGGACATCTTCTGAAAAATCGTTCAGAGAGAACATTTCTTCGTTGCTAACATTTCCGATGTTTCTCATGTAGAGTATCTCCCATTCTGGAGCGGCGTACAACTCAGACAGAACTTTAAAGATCTTTGCATAGTACCTTGAAACTCTCAAAAAAGCCTTAAGTGCAAGACTTCTTCTTACCTGAAGAGGAACATCACCAGATTTTTCGAGAAGCTCCAGGATCCTTTTATAATCGTTGGGATCGCATAAAGGGATAACGTTTCTATGGTTCTTGGCGGAGGCTATTAAGAGGGCTGCACCACCAACATCTATCCTATCTATGAGAGTTTCCTCTCTTCGTGTTACATCGGAAATCTCTTCAAATGGGTTCAGAATTACGACAATCATATCGAAAGGTTCTATTCCGAGTCTCTTCAACTCCTTCAGATGTGATGGATCCTCTGGCTTTCCAAGGATCGCACCGAATATCAGCGGATGGAGTGTCTTCACTCGCCCAAATCGTGCAGTCTTTCGGCAAAAGGTAAAAGATCCCTCTTATCGTAGACACTGAAAAGTGCCCTCACATCGTATCACCTTGTTGTATGAACGAGTTTCACACTCTCAAGATCTTTCATTAACTCCAGAAATTTATTGTGATCAATACCTTCAACTTTCATCACCAGTGTGTAAATTTCCTCGGTTTCGCCATAAGAAGCCAATGAAACGATGTTACCGCCAGCTTCAAAAACCTTTTGAGAGAGCTTTGCAAAGGTTCCCGGAACGTTAGGAACCTTAAACGTGTATCTCACACCCTTTTTTCGTGCTCCAAACATCTCGAGAAAGACCTTGAAGATATCGGTTTCGGTTATTATCCCGACCAGTTCGTCACCTTTCATAACAGGTAGAGCCCCTATTTTGTTATCCACCATGATCTTAGCGGCTTCTTCCACAGGGGTATCTTCCTGAATGGTTACGACATCTCTTGTCATAATCTCTCTTATTTTGAGCTTGCTTAGGAGGTAATGAAGTTCCCATACATCCAAAGTGGTGGCTTTTGATGGCGATGCATATAAAATATCCTTCTCCGTCACTATTCCAACGAGTTTTCCATTTTCAAGAACAGGTAACCTCCTTATTTTGTTTTCCCGCATGATCTTCAAAGCATCGGTGAAAGATGTCTCCGGATCGACGGTTATGAGATTTCTGGTCATGACATCTCTGACGAGCATTCTTACCCCTCCTCATGCGATTCCAAGGTATGCTTTTTTGACATCCTCGTTGTTCAGAAGCTCTTGACATTCTCCTTCAAGAACGATTTTCCCAGTCTCAAGGACATAACCGTAGTCTGATATTTTGAGGGCTCCCATTGCATTTTGCTCAACGAGCAGAATTGTTGTTCCCTCTTCATTGATCTTCTTTATGACGTCGAAAACTTCAGAAACAAGGATGGGAGCAAGCCCTAATGAAGGTTCATCCATCATGAGAAGCCTGGGTCTGCTCATGAGAGCTCTGCTTATTGCGAGCATCTGCTGCTCTCCCCCAGAAAGTGTTCCTCCAAGCTGAGAAAGCCTCTCTTTTAACCTTGGAAAGAGCTCAAATATCCATTCCAGATCTTCCTTTATTCCCTTTTTATCTTTCCTGGTATATGCTCCCATCATGAGGTTTTCATAGACTGTAAGGTTTGGAAATATTCTTCTACCTTCAGGAACCATAGCTATCCCCATTTGATTTATCGTGTGAGGATGATGATTGGTGATGTCACGTCCTTCGAAGATTATCTTCCCACTCCTTGCTTTAACGAGTCCCGATATTGTGGAAAGTGTGGTCGTTTTTCCCGCTCCATTCGCTCCAATGAGTGTAATGATCTTCCCCCTGGGAACCTCTATATTGATGCCCTTCACAGCGTGTATGGCTCCATAGTAAACATGTAGATCTTCGACCTTAAGGACGAGATCATTTTCAGACATATTCCCATTCCCTCCCAAGGTAAGCCTCTATGACCTTTGGATCGTTCTGAATCTCTTCTGGTGTTCCCTCGGCTATTATCTTCCCATAGTCCATGACGATGATCCTCTCACATATCCCCATGACGACCTTCATATCGTGTTCTATGAGGAACACGGTTATCTTGAATTCATCTCTGATTTTTTTTATGAAATCCATCAGGTCTTCTGTCTCTTTCGGATTCATACCGGCTGCCGGCTCATCAAGGAGCAAAAGTTTTGGATGAGTTGCCAGTGCTCTTGCTATCTCAAGTTTTCTCTGCTCCCCATATGGGAGTGCAGAAGCTTTCTCATTCATGACATCTATGAGTCCTACCTTCTCGAGTAGTTCCATTGCTTCTTCTTTCATTTTTCTTTCCTTATCCAGGTATCCCAACTTGAAAACAGCCCTCCAAAACCAAAAGTTTCCATTCCTTTTGGGATCTTTTCCATGTTTTTTCAAGATCTTATCGGCATCTGGATTGCTGAGAACGTGATGCTGAGAAACTAGGACGTTTTCAAGAACAGTCATATCCTGAAATAGCCTTATATTCTGGAACGTTCTCGCTATTCCAAGATGTGTTATCTGGTGTGGTTTCAAAGGAGTTATATCTATCCCATCGAATATTATTCTTCCCGATGTTGGATAATATATGCCTGTTACAACGTTGAAGACAGTTGTTTTCCCCGCTCCATTGGGCCCTATAAGCCCCACCAATTCCCCTTCATAAATCGTGTTAACAAAATCATCAACTGCAACCAACCCACCAAATCTCATGGTCACATGATCTAGGATTAACAACTCCTTCACGATTTCTCACCACCTCTTCTTGCAAAGATCCATCTGTATAAGTTATTCCAAGTCAACTCAGTTCTTCCCATCAAACCTCTCTGCCAGAATATCATGACAAGGATGAATATGACCGATATGACCAGTATCCTCATTCCTTTTATACCTGGAACTTCAATACCAAAGAAGGTGAACGGTTCTTCAAACCTTCTGAGCCATTCAAACAGAATCGCAAATATCATCGCTCCGAGTATGGAGCCAGTTATGCTTCCAAGCCCTCCCAAAACTATCATTATCAGAACGTAAAACGTCAGCATCGGCCCCAGAGTCGTTATTCTTGGGTCTATCGTTGTGAGCCAATGAGCATACAAAGATCCTGAAATCCCTGCAAAGAAGCCTCCTATGACGAATGAAAGAAGCTGATGCTTGAAAACGTTTATTCCCATCTCCTCAGCGGCAATTCTGTCCTCTCTTATGGCTTTCAAGGCTCTTCCATAAGAGCTATTCACAAGACTTCCTATGAAAAGGACCGTTACAAAAAGCCATCCCCATGCCCACCATGTATTCGTGTATTCTGGTATCCCTTTCAGACCCAATGCTCCGTTTGTGACGCTCCTCAGGTTAAGTGCCAGAATCCTTATGACTTCGGCAAATCCAAGAGAAGCTATGGCGAGGTAATCCCCTGCAAGTCTTAAAACAGGCCAGCCAACCAGGAAAGCGGCAAATGCAGCTAGAACTCCTCCTGCAAGGGTTGCAAAGAAGAAATTCGTATGGAGATTCTTCAAAAATGGGACGATCGGTTCTATTATGAAAGATATCTCCTTCTGTTCAGGAGTTAACGTCAAAAGAGCTGCCGTATACGCACCAACGAGTATGAAGCCTGCGTGTCCTAGAGAGAAGATCCCTGTTATGCCGTTTATGAGGTTCAAAACCTATCCCGCCAAAGACTGCCGCTATGAATGCTTTCAAACCTGGCATGAAACCTGTATATGGGTAGAAGTTGGGATACCTCATAGCCCACATGATACCACTTACAGCTGCTAATGCTGAACCTAGAGCAAAGGTGAATCCTATGACCATATCAACGTTTACTCCCATGAGAGCCGTTGTTGGAATATCTGAAGATATCGCCCTCATCGCCATACCTATCTTGGTTTTGTAGACTATCCAGAAGAGGACGAGGAGGCTTAAAGCAGTCATACCTATGACTATTATGGTTAAGACAGGAAGTCTCGCATTTCCGATGAGAATGTACTTTCTTAAAATCGCTTGGTGTTTTCCAAGAACCTTCAGGAAGGATCTGTAATTTGCACCAAAAACGACTACAGCAAAGCTTTCAAGGAAGAAGGACATACCAATGGCAGTTATGAGAGCAGAGATCCTTGGCGCGTTTCTTAAAGGTTTGTAAGCGATTCTATCGATCAAGAATCCGAGGAGAGCAGAACCGAGTATGGCGACGATAAAGGCAAGCCAGGTAGGAAGTGACAGAAGGGCCACAGCATAGAATGCAAAGTATATCCCCATCATCATGATGTCCCCATGGGCAAAGTTTATAAGCCTTAAGATTCCATAGACCATTGTGTAACCAACAGCGATCAAAGCGTACAAACCACCAAGCATGATACCGTTGAAGATGTTTTGCAGAATAAGGGTTGCTGTCACTTTTGGTCCACCTCCAGTAAAAAGCCCTCTCCCCATGTAGCATGGGGAGAGGAGCACATTTCATCACATACCTTCGAAGTTCTTTGTTTTTCTAACCTCTTCAGCTATCTTTACTGGATCCAGACTTCCCGCTCTCTCTATAGCATCAATAAGGACAAGGTATGCATCGAATCCGAGCGCATTCAAAGCAGCCGGATCTCTTCCATATTTCTCCCTGAACTTCTCGACGAATTCTTTTCCTATCTCGGTGACGGCTCCTTTGGGATGGTAATGAGTCGTGAAGTAAAGACCTTCGACAGCGTCTCCACCTATCTCTATGAGCTCTGGGGCATCTGCTCCATCTCCCGTTAAGAAGTAACCTGTGTATCCCAAAACTTTGGCCTGCTGACATATCAACGCGATTTCTGGGTAGTACCCAGTTATGTATATAACGTCAGGATTCCTGGAGAGTGCAACCGTGAGCTGGGCGCTGAATTCCTGATCTCCTGTTTTGTAGAAAACCTGAGATACCTTTCCTCCGAGCTTCTTGAAGGTATCCATGAAGAACTTGGAAAGACCGACACTGTAGTCCTGTTCAATATCAGTGAATATGACGACGTTCCTTGCTTTCAGATAGTTGTAGGCAAATTCTGCACCAGCACTTCCTTGGAAGGGATCGATGAAGCAGACCCTGGACACGAACTTCTTTCCCTGGGTCACAAGAGGATTCGTCGATGAAGGTGAGACCATCGGGATACCTTTCTTCTCAGCAATTTCTCCTCCTGCTAAACTGTGGGAGCTTGCAACTTCCCCTATGATGGCCACAACACGCTCCTTGTCAATCGCCCTTGTAACGGCATTTGCAGCCTCTGTTTTTTCGCTTCTGTTGTCAAGGAGAATGAGCTCAACTTTTTTGCCAAGGACGGTTGGTTTGAATTCGTATGCAAGCTGAACTCCTTCCCAAACTAGCTTTCCAAATGCCGAGATTCCTCCTGTCATCGGTAGAACTACCCCTATCTTCACCACATCTTCAGCTATTGCTATAAAAACAAAAGCCAGAATGAACATAAATAAAAACAATTTCCTCATACTACAAACCCCCTTTCTGAAGAGTAATTTTCACATATTCTACGATAACATGAGGTGATAAGTCAATCATACTATTTTGTGTGCCTGTGGGCTATTTTGGATGCGGCGAAGGCCCAAGGTTTTATCTTATACTTGTATCCCATTCCTTTAACATACCCTATGACAGATGGTAATATCTTACTCGACAGGCCATCGTTCCCTATATCGAGGTGTATTTCAAAATCTTTGAAACCAAGAAACTCTTTAACGAAATTCGCCATTTCAAGACTCATTTCAACTTCTTTGAATATCCTGAGATACATATCTCCATTTCCTTTTTCTTTGCGTAAAGTATAAAAATAGGTACCTCCATTCCCGTATCTATAAATCACCAGAACGGTTGCATAAACTGTCACACCATCCCTTGTGTCACTATCAGTGCCTATGTAAACCATGAACGGATATCCACGAACGAACGACCTGATTCTATCTTTCAACTCCTCAGTGCTGATAACACCCCACCTTGGACTAACCCCTTTTCCGGGTAATGAGATTCAAGATATCTTTTTAGTTCCTCAGGATTGTGTGAATGGAAGTACATCATTCTCTGTTCGCCTGAGGGAGGGACTTCCAAAAAGGAATTGATCTCATGTCTCCTATCCCACCAGATTTCCTCTTTCCATGAAGTTTTAACTTGCCC